>NZ_JAWJTF010000030.1:29965-84185 GCF_048836525.1 Nostoc sp. CALU 546 | reverse complement strand
ACTTTGCGATTTACTGAAAATTTCTTGCAACCGAGCATTTGATGTGTTTCCGCAAGTTAACCAGATAATTTGCGGTGGTGTTCCCAAACGCTCAACCAAGTCAACAAAGTCGCTATCCTTGGTTATCAAGATAACTCCTTGAGCTTTTGCTGCCTCAAAAATCTCAAGGTCTTCAGCATCTCTCAGACCAACATCACGTAAAGCTAAAGCTGTTATACCAAAAGTATTGCTGATCCAAGTTGCGATCGCAGGGGATAAATGTGCATCTACCCAGATTGTCATGCTACTAACACTGGATGATTAAGCTTCCGCGAAGCATATATTAGTGCTGCTTTGAGATCATCGGCTTCAAGATCAGGCATTTCTTCTAAAATTTGTTCTGCACTAAGTCCAGCAGCAAACAAGTCCAGTACATCTGATACCCGAATTCTCATGCCCCGAATGCATGGACGACCACCACATTGTTTGGAATTAACTGTAATTCTTCTAAGTAAGTCTGACATAGGTTTTCACTTGATGACTAATCTTTTTCTACTGATCAAACAACAACCGCCTCTGGAATCGCACCCTGCATTCTCCCGAAAGCATCAATCAAATTCTGCAATTGTTGATCTGCTTTAAAAACTCCTAACCCGCGCACCGTCACTTTCCCAGGAGAATACACAAAGCGCGTCTTCAGATTGTCTGGTAAAATTCCAAGTGGGTTCTTCCATCGGTGTTTCTAAAACGACGTGCTGCTTGTTTTCTGGTTTTATTCGGCTAAATCCGAGTTTTTTTGCTAGCTGTTTGAGTTCCATGACTCGCAAAAGTTGATTTGCAGGGACAGGTAAAGTACCATAGCGATGTTTGCGACGGACTTCTCTACGAGAGGCTACGCCTTGAAATGCTAAACTCCGCCTTCTAACTCCTCTAGGTCATCTGCTGTCAGTGGTGCTTGGCCGCTGTGGCGCACATACAACACATTAACTGTAATACCTCGAATCGTAAAAAGTATTCGGTATAAGTTTTTGGCTTTCCCATAAAGGAGTTGGCGTACTTCTTCTGGAAAAATTTCATGTTCGACTGCTAAAGCACAACGTTGGGGCTTCTCTTGTAAGGTAGCAATAGCATTCATCAATCCTCGAAACCAACGATCAGCAAATTCAGGATTCCGCTCTCGATACCAGCGATAAGTTTGCTCAATCTGGGTTTCCGCGATTGGGGTAATCTCAACCTGAAATGCCATACTTTTGCTGCATTTCTTGGAAAAAATCCCCAATGGGGCGAGTTTGACCAGCGTTGAGTTCCTCGAAACCTTGTCCAATTCCAGCAATTGTCTCCAACTGATCAATCAGTTGGCGTAATTTGGTAGGGTCGATTTTGCCAGGATCTAGAAAGGTAACAAGAACTTGAGAGCGATCGCTAATATCTTGCGGTAGTTGGGTAAGGTGAATTTGTCCATCCTGATAAATGCCTTCGATAGTTTTTATCATGAGTTGAAGTTGGGTTGGTATTTCCTTTAATTCTACTAATTAGTCTCAAAGGTCTGGGTCTGGAATTCCCGCCTGCTCAAAATGACATAGGTTTTCACTTGATGACTAATCTTTTTCTACTGATCAAACAACAGGCGCCTCTGGAATCGCACCCTGCATTCTCCCAAAAGCATCAATCAAATTCTGCAATTGTTGATCTGCTTTAAAAACTCCTAACCCGCGCACCGTCACTTTCCCAGGAGAATACACAAAGCGCGTCTTCAGATTGTCTGGTAAATTCGCCGCCAACAAATTCCAAGCTGGTTCTTCCATCGGTGTTTCTAAAACAACGTGCTGCTTGTTTTCTGGTTTTATTCGGCTAAATCCGAGTTTTTTCGCTAGCTGTTTGAGTTCCATGACTCGCAAAAGTTGATTTGCAGGAACAGGTAAAGTACCATAGCGATCGCTCCACTCGGCTGCAATTAGCTTTAATTCTGATTTAGATTTGGCTGTAGCTACCGCCCGGTAAGCACTCATCTTTTGATCCAAATCGGTGATGTAATCTGCTGGAATAAACGCTGTCAGGTTGAGGTCAATTTGGGTATCCTCCACTTTCGGAATTTCTTGTCCTCGGATTTCCCGAATTGCTTCTTCTAGCATTTCCATATACAAATCAAAGCCAATGGCGTCCATTTGACCAGATTGTTCTGCACCTAGCAAGTTACCCACGCCTCTAATTTCCATATCGCGCATCGCTAGCTGATATCCAGAACCTAATTGAGTAAATTCCTGAATTGCTCTTAATCGTTGCCGTGCCGCGTCAGATAACGTCCGCTGTTTTGGATAAAATAACCAAGCGTGGGCTTGGATACCTGCACGTCCCACACGACCGCGTAATTGATACAACTGTGATAACCCAAAGCGGTGAGCATCTTCAATCAAAATGGTGTTGACTCGCGGAATATCTAAGCCAGATTCAATAATTGTCGTACAAACGAGGATGTCTGCGTCGCCATTGCTGAAAGTGAGCATGGTTGACTCTAACTCGCTTTCATCCATTTGACCGTGAGCGATCGCAAATCTAGCTCCCGGTATCACTTCTCGCAAATTTGCTGTTGTCTCTTCAATTCCATCTACTCGTGGAACTACATAAAATACCTGTCCACCTCTGTCTAATTCTTGACGAATTGCAGTGCGGATACTTTCGGAATTAATTGGTGAAAGATGGGTTTTAATTGGTCGTCTGGTTGGGGGCGGCGTGGTAATCAAACTCATTTCCCGAATTCCCGACAAGGACATATACAAAGTCCGGGGAATGGGAGTAGCCGAGAGGGTAAGCACGTCCACTTGAGTTTTCAGGCTTTTAATTTTCTCTTTCTGATTCACCCCAAACCGCTGTTCTTCATCTACTACCAATAGTCCTAAATCGCGGAATGTCACACCTTTACCTAAAAGTTGGTGTGTACCAATTACTACATCTAATTCACCAGTTGCCAATCGCTTTTGAATATCACGGCGTTCTTCAGCGGAGCGAAAACGGTTGAGTAAACCGACATTCACAGGATAGGGTGCAAAACGCTCTTTAAGTGTGTGGTAGTGCTGCTGGGTTAAAATTGTCGTCGGCGCAAGGAGTGCCACTTGTTTACCGGCGGTAACTGCTTTAAAAACAGCACGAATCGCTACTTCCGTCTTCCCGAAACCGACATCACCACAAACTAAGCGATCCATTGGGCGATCGCTTTCCATGTCTCGTTTCACATCTTGGACAGCTTTGAGTTGATCCGTCGTGGGTTGGTAGGGAAAAGAATCTTCCAGTTCTTCTTGCCAAGGCATATCACCTGGGAAGCGAAAACCTTCTTGTTTCGATCGCGCTGCATACAGTTTCAACAAGTCCACCGCCAGTTTCTTAATGGCTTTGCGGACTTTATTCTTGGTATTTTCCCAAGCTTTACCAGTCATCCTGTTAAGTTCTGGTGCTTTATCACCTGCGGCGCGGAACCGAGATAAAGCACCTACTTGATCGGCTGCAACTCTGAGTAACCCATCAGCATACTGCACCACCAAATAATCACGGGTTTCGTTATTAATCGCCAAACTTTCCAGCTTGACAAATTTGCCAACACCATGATTTCTGTGAACTACATAATCACCTGGACGCAGCTTATTAGGATCAACTTGCTTAGAAGTAGCTTTGTGACGCTTGCGGATATAGCCGGGAGTCGCCAAGGAATGCTGCCCAAAAAATTCCCGATCTGTAACGATTACCAAACGGTATGTAGGCAGGATAAAACCTTCTAGTTCCGCAAGCCCAGAATATTTTAGGGCTATGGGAATATGGTTAATTTGCAGCTTATCAATCGCTTGGTAGTCACGGGGATTCGGGATAAACTGAGCCGGACAATCATGTTCTTGCAACAGCGAGACGGAACGCGAAGGTTGAGCAGAAAGCAGCCAAATCGAGAAATTGCGATCGCGTTCTTGGCGGATGGTTTCAGCTAGTTTAGCAAACTGGTGTGGCGTGGCTGGAACAGGACGACTGGCAAGATTTATCCCACTATTTTCTTCTGAAAGTTCCGATAAATACAACGTTTTAAACTTAGCAACATCAGCCAAACACTCATCAAACGAACGGTGAATTTTCGGCAATGTTACGGGAGTAGACGTAGATTCTTCCCCATGCCCCATGCCCCATGCCCTATGCCCAATTCCCCATTGTTCCTCAGCATTTTCTACCCAGCGATCGCTATGAGCATGACACTGTTCTGGCTCATCAATGGCAATCAGGGTATTTTCTGATAAGTAATTTAGCAAAGATGCTGGTTGCTCAAAAGCCAACCCCAAAAAGCGACGACTCCCTTCCAAGAGTGATGAGTTCTCAGGGCTAATTTCTGAGTTAATTTCTGACTCAGCACTCAGCACTAGGAACTGGGCACTATTTTGGAGTGCCGCCATGACGATAGGAGCAAAGCTAGTAGGGGTAAGAATTAACTGGCCAACTTTGTCAAGTGCGGAACGTTGGGTTGCTGGGTCAAATTCCCGCATTTGCTCGATTTCATCGCCAAACCATTCCAGCCTGACTGGAAACTCAGATGAAACCGGGAACACATCAACAATATCGCCCCGCCGACTCCATTGCCCTTCTGTTTCCACCAGAGGGACTCGTTCGTACCCCAGAATCGTGATTTTCTCACTGAAGGCATTCAAGTCTAATTCCATCCCCTTTTTCAGGGTAAGACAGAATTGCCCAAAAGCTTCTGGCGGAGGTAAATGGGGTTGTAGCGCCCCTTGAGTAGCCACAATCGCCATCTTGGGATTGGATGGGATCTGGTTTTCTTCCCCATGCCCCATGCCCAATGCCCCATGCCCCATTCCCAAATCCGCCAATACCTGCATTTGCCCCCAACTCATCTCAGTTTCCGGGTCAAAAGGTTCGTAGGGAGAAGCCTCGGAGGTGGGGTAAAAATGTACTGTTTGCCATCCCATTGCCTCCAGTTGTGCGTAAATGCGTCCAGCTTCTTCCAGAGTGGCGCAAACTACGAACAAATCCTTGCCCTGAGCCTGTGCTAATGCCGAAGCCACCAGAGCCTTGGGCAGTCTGGGAATGCCATTTAACCGCAATTCTTGTTGTCGATTCAGCTTAGAAATAAATTCAGTAGTGAGCGACGATCGGCCTAAGGCACGCACAATAGAAGAAAATGACATAAGTACTACTAGCGATGGGAGTCTTTGTGGATCAGCAAGTCTTGAGGCAGTTTATGTCAACTATTTTAAAAGTGTTAACAGCCTTCTTATTCCTTCGGTGGAAGAATAAACTACAGCGACTAATAAACTTAAGAACTATAACTATTACTTTGTGTACAGTCAAAGCATTTATCAAAGCACCTTTAATACTAGATACTAGGGATTGAGCTACGTTCGCTCTGATAAGCGGCAATTTTAAACATGTCCTCCATCACTTTTGAAATTTTAATCATTTTGGTGCTAATTATTGCCAATGGCTTGTTTTCTATGTCTGAGATGGCGATCGTCTCGGCACGGAAAGTTAGGCTACAGCAGCTTGCTAATCAAGGAGATGTCAAGGCAAAGGCAGCATTGAAACTAGCGGAGTCTCCAAATCATTTCCTGTCAACTGTTCAAGTGGGTATTTCCCTGATCGGTATCCTGACTGGTGCTTTTGGAGGAGCAACAATTGCCAGTCGATTGGCAGTCTATGTAAAACTTGTCCCCTTGTTAGCACCTTATAGTGAACCGCTATCTTTCGGAATAGTGGTTTTGATTATTACCTATTTGTCACTGATTGTTGGTGAATTGGTACCGAAGCGTCTGGCGTTAAATAACCCAGAAAGGATTGCATCGATTGTAGCGATTCCAATGCGTGCCTTATCGGCGATCGCTTCTCCAATGGTTTATCTCTTAAGCGCTTCTACAGATTTGATCCTGCGATTACTGGGAATTACAGCTTCTACCGAGCCGCAAGTCACCGAAGAAGAAATTAAAATCTTAATTGAGCAAGGCACTGAGGCAGGAACTTTTGAGGAAGCTGAACAGGATATGGTGGAGCGAGTCTTTCGTTTAGGCGATCGCCCTGTCAACTACTTAATGACACCCCGTCCCGATATTGTCTGGCTCGATTTAGACGACTCTCCCGAAGAAAATCGCCAAAAAATGGTTGATAGTGCCTATTCTCGTTATCCAGTTTGTCAGGGGGGACTTGACAATGTGCTGGGTGTTATCCCAGTCACCGATTTATTAGCCAGGAGTTTCCGAGGAGAACCACTCGACTTAACTATCGGATTGCGGCAACCAGTATTTGTGCCAGAAAGCACCCGTGGCTTGAAAGTTTTGGAATTGTTCAAGCAAACCATTACTCACATGGCGCTGGTAGTCGATGAATACGGCGTGATTCAAGGATTAGTCACTCTCAACGATATTATGAGTGAAATCGTGGGTGATGTTCCTTCAACAGATGGACAGGATCAACCACAAGCTGTGCAACGTGAAGATGGTTCCTGGCTTTTGGATGGGATGTTGCCTGTAGAGGAGTTTTTGGAACTTTTCGGTATGGAAGAGTGGGAATCTGATGAACGCGGCAGTTATCAAACACTAGGCGGTTTTGTCATCACCCATTTAGGACGTATTCCTGCCGCAGCAGATCATTTTGAATGGCAGGGGATGCGAATTGAAGTGATGGATATGGATGGTAACCGCGTTGATAAAGTGCTAGTCGTGCCAAAGGCAAGTAAATCAGCGGATACGAAAAAATCTGACTAGCGATTCGCTTGAGTACTGGGCATTGGGCATTGGGCATTGGGCATTGGGAATTGGGCATTGGGAATTGGGCATTGGGCATTGGGCATTGGGCATTGGGCATTGGGCATTGGCCATTGGGCATTTGACGATTATAAAGTCATGCTGTGTGCAACTTTTACTTAAACGAATACAAGTCCCTACATTTATGTATAGGGATGGTTAATTTTGAATTTTGAATTCGGAGCGAAGCGACGTGACTGCTGCTGTCTTTTTAGAAAACGTCTACAAGTTTTACAACAATGTACCTGTAGTCAATGACCTATCATTCAAAATTGAAGCGGGAGAGATATTTGCTCTACTTGGCCCGAATGGTGCGGGTAAATCAACCACAATTCGGATGCTGACTACACTCACGAAACCATCCCAAGGACGGATAGAAGTAGGTGGATATGATGTGATGAGCCAAGGAATGTTGGCAAAACAGAGTATTGGTGTAGTCTTGCAACAAGTCAGTGTGGATAATGATTTAACCGTCTGGGAAAATATGGAACTGCACGGGAGACTACATCACATTAGTAACCCGCAGCGACAAAAATTGATTAATCAATGGCTAGAGTATGTTGAACTCACAGAAAAACGCGATGATTTGGTAAAAACCCTGTCTGGGGGTATGAAACGACGGTTGCAGATTGCGAGAGCTTTATTACATCAACCGCAAATTTTGTTTTTAGATGAACCAACGGTAGGACTAGACCCCCAAACCAGGCGACGCCTCTGGGAAATTATTCGGGATTTGAATAAACAAGGGATGACGATGCTACTGACGACCCATTATATGGATGAGGTCGAATATTTGTGCGATGCTTTCGGCTCTACCAAGCCAGGACGCATCGGTATTATGGATAGCGGTAAGCTGATTTCTTTGGGAACTTTACAACAACTGCGTTCTGCTCACGGTGAAGGTTTGGTGATGAAACAATTAGGTGTGTCTGATGTGGGAAGTGATGGCGCTCGTAGTTGGGAATATCTGTTTTTCCCATCTTTGGAAGCAGCGAATATCTACTTGGATGAACAGCCCGATAAAACCGGAATGATGGTGCGTCCCTCTAACCTGGAAGATATTTTTGTGGAATTAACGGGACGCCAGTTAGATTAACGAACTTTGGGGGTTTAAGTCCCCTGCCTCTATAGGCAGCCCGTTTTGGGTCGGGGTCTAAATCTCCGGACGCTCTCTACGAGACGCTAAAAGCGTAGTTTGCTTCTCTGAAAGAGTACGCGGACTCGCTACCGCAAAACGTAATTGCGAATTGCGTTAGCGGAGCGGGGCGTTAGCCCATTGCGAATTGCGAATTGTTTTAACCTCATCCTCCTAACTGTCGCAGCATGGCTTCTACCCTTTCTACGCCATCTGAGTCATTGCGTCGCTTGTACAAGTCACGCGCTTTCTGAAGCAAGCTGTTCGCTTGTTTGGCTTGTCGTCGCTGTTTATACATCGAACCCATCAATTCATAAGTCTGGGCGTTGTTTTTATCTAAGCTGATTGCTTGCTCATAAGCCCAGGTAGCAGCAGTATAGTCTCCCATACGCGATTGCGTTACAGCCAATCCTAAATAGGCGTTAACGTTGTTACGGTTCAGTTGTATAGCACGACGGTAGCCTTCCTTTGCCCCACGTGTGTCGCCCAAATTGGCTTTGATGTAACCCACAGCGTAGTAAAAATCACTATTGTTAGGGTTGATACCGATCGCACGACGATAAGCTGTTAATGCTGCCTGGTAATTTCCCTGTTGAGCGTATAAGTAGCCAATACCTGAATGGATTTTCGCATTTTTGGGATCTAGCCTAGCTGCTTGCTGATAAACTGCGATCGCACCACCATAATCACCAGCATCTACTAACCTCCGTCCTTCTTCTAGTAGTTGCTTTAACTCTGGGTTTTTGGCTTGCGCCACTAATACCTGAGCCTGAGCTACTGAAGGTATGGTGAAGGTAAAACATCCTAGTAACACCACACTAAACACGAATGATGTTGGCTTGTACACAGTAAATTTCCTGAAATTTTAGAGGACTTTTTTTCTTGTACATTAAAACAAAAATATGGACTTTTGAAAACTGTATTTCTTCGTATTAATTAAGATGTCGATATTCCATCCACTCTTTCCTTTACAATCGGCACTACATAACAGAGTTTTTACTGAAGGATAAAGTGTAAGATATCAAGTTTCAGATGAAGTTAATCTACATATAGGAATCCGCTTTAGGCAAGAAGGCTTCTGAGTTGTACTGAGTTTTTTCACCAAATCAAATATGAGTCCTATAGAAATCGGTACAACCGCGAAATAACACTGTTTTTCGTCAGTAGTTATACGTGTTCCCTAGAAATCCCAACAGCCATCTGACTTAATCCAAAATATTGACTTACCAAGCTTACAGGCTTTGAAATTCATTCCTGTTTTTTATGGAGTTTAAGAATTTGCTGACTCTGTATCAAACTTGGCTCATCTTTTTAGTCTTTGATACTACCCTTTGAGAAGTAATGATCCAGGCGTTAACATCCTTTTTTTTTCATTACACGGTAAGATAAACTTAATCAGTCAAATGTTCCTTTATGTCCTAGTTTATGTTGAGGAAAATATTACAGATGCAAACGCGATCTAAAATTGTGTGAAAAACATTCTCTCACAATTATCTTCTGTAATCGAAGTTACAATTGCTAAAGTATTTGGATAAACACTTTGATAATAAATATCAACTATTCTATCTAGGAGGCTAATTTATGATTATAACTACCACTGATGTAATTCAAGGAGCCATGATTGAGTCGTATTTAGGCATTGTGACAGCAGAAGTAGTCTACGGAAGCAATTTCTTGCGGGATTTTTTGGCTGGTATTCGAGATATTATCGGTGGACGCACTGCTAGCTATGAGCGTCTATTTGAGCAAGGTCAACGCAAGGCACTAGAAGAATTAGAACAACGAGCACAACGTTTAGGAGCTAATGCTGTGATCGGGATTGAAATTGATACTGGCACAATCAATCTTGACCAGTCAGGAGTTCTTTTGCTGATTACTGCCACAGGCACAGCTGTAAGGATGCGTTCAAATAATTCGTAATTTGTAAAATTCGTAATTCGTAATGACGCTCCCGGACTTGCTAATTGGCAATTCAGTTTTGTATTAAGTCTAATTGCATACACAATTAAAGCTAGGTTCTTGTAAAAGTTAATAATTTAATCCTAATTTAAAAATTTTAATATTGATAATTTCTAAATAATTATTTTAGACATTAATAAATACTAAATTATATTAAAACTTGTTAAACAAAAGTCTGTTTTTTTATCACTAAAGACAGAGGTATTAACTCTTTCTATTGATAGAGATAAAAGTAGGTGATTTAGTTATTTAATCTTAAGCATAAAGATGAATATACCTGAGCAGGAACTTTGCTGAAAAAGCACTGGAGAACATAAGCTATGTCATACGTAAATCGAACAGGCAATGACGTTATTCCTACTGACACTGTGGTAGCAGGTCGAGTAGCCGAATATCATGACCGTGTTCGCTGGGGGCCAATTATTGCTGGTTTGTTGGTTTCTTTAGCTACACAACTAATTTTGAGTTCTATAATTGGTGCGATCGCAGCTGGTACAGTGGAAGGTTCAGGTGCGCCCAGATCAATTGCCCCTAACGTTGCAGGTAGTGCGGGGCTTTGGTCAACTATTGCTTTATTAATTTCCCTATTTGTTGGTGGTTGGGTTACAGCCCGTGCTTGTGGGCCAATGAACCGCAATACAGCCCTTCTTAACGGCGCAATTCTTTGGGCAACAACTTTGGCAGTTAGCTCATGGCTATTTGCAAGTGGAGTATCGGGTGCTTTTGGTGTTGCGGCTTCCAACGCCGGGGAAGTGATAAACCAGGTACAACAGCAAGGTGCTGCCCCCAACATTCCACAAACAAACGTAACTGCTCAACAAGCTCGTGAGATTGCAGCAAATGTGCGATCGGGATTGTGGTGGTTTGTGTTTGGTTCCTTATTGGGTTTAGTAGCTGCAATGATGGGAGCCGTAGCTGGTGCTCGCAGTCCCCGCACTAACAATTACACAGCTTAAATTATCTGAAAAATCAAATGTTAATAACCCAGATCCTCCACTTTTTGCTAAAAGTTGGGTATCTGGGTTATTGGTGTAGGTAATTGGTCTTTGAAGACGGGATTTATCGCGTCTCTACATGAGGGTTGACTTGTATCCTTAGTTCACCATTTCAGATATGAACCTTCAATCCCCTCTTCACGCCGAATTTTGCCATCTTTTTCAAACCAAGCAATTACTTGCTGCGTTGTCAAATCTTCAATAGCAACATCATACTCTTGGGCGATATGCTTCAAAAGCTTAAGTGATGAAATTGTCAATCTTGTTAAAAACTTTTCTGGCGAAGACAACAAAGCCGCGTCAACTTTCGCTGACTCTTCCAGAGTTAAAAATTGTGCTGATGGTTGCTGTGGTGGTACATCCATAAATGCTATCTCAAATTTAGTTGGGCATTAGTTATTAAAAAAAGGACTAATGACAAATGACTAATGACGAACTTGTACCAAATAGCCGCAACGATGTTCGCCATCAATAATCCAGTGGGTGCGTTCTACAGTACAATCTGGTAATACAGCCGCAAACATTTCTAATTCGTGACCACAGATGCTAGGGAAAGACTCGGCAACGTTAGAAATGGCACAGTTATGCTCCATTAAGATAAAGCGATCGCACTCAAAGGAGTCATTCACATCAACAGCGTGATACTCTGCCATGAAGCCTTCCGCTTTTCTGAACTCCACTAAGTTAGCTACCCGTTCTCGCAGTGAACCATTACCCAAGCGATCGCGGTATTCTTGAGCTTTGCGCTGCCACTGTTTCTCTAAAATCGATTTAAATTGGTCGTGTCCCACCGTTTCGGCTAAGGTGTCTAGCAGCGAAACCGCAAAATTTCCGCTTGCATCACCAAAGCGATCGCTCATTGTTCGGTGCAAGCGATCGCGTCCTTGACGACTCAATTCATAAAGGTGCTGCGGACGCCCCATCCCCGCCGTCTGCACTGATGTAGAATACAAAACTAGCTCCTCCGTCTCCAAATCCTTGAGATGGCGACGAATCGCTTGCGGGGTAACGTCTAAAACTTCAGCTAGCTCCAAAGCCGTTGCTTTTTCGTGTTTGTGCAGATACTCAAGGATATCTTGCTTGGTTGAGGACTGGTGGGTAGTCGCCATCTTCATTTGGTGCGAGACGTTCAGCGAACGTCCCAAAAATTTCTTTGAAAATTTGACCGTGCCGATTTTGGATTTTGGTTTTTTTGGATTAAAAAAGTTTTTTGGTATATGCCCCACTACGCGATCGTCAATCTAAAATCCCTGAGCCAAGCACCCTTGTGGCCTCTTTCAATCCAAAATTGCAAATCTAAAATCCAAAATTGTTTGACTTTGACAACATTGTTGTTGTTAATTTAGCGTAAAATGAAGATACATTAAACAACAAAGCTGTTGTTTTACTCTCCACCACTATTCTAGCAGGCGTGTAACCATTCCGTAACGGGAGATGGGAATCGGTTAGCCACAGCCCGCCTCCCATCCTAAAAGAGTTCCGAACACGAGAGATTATTACTGATGAGTGCCACTGTCAAAACCTTAGTCAACCAACCCTACAAGTACGGCTTTGTCACAGACATTGAGTCCGACACCATACCGCGTGGACTAGACGAGGACGTTATCCGCTTGATCTCCTCTAAGAAGAACGAGCCGCAGTTCATGCTGGATTTTCGCCTCAGAGCTTATCGCCAGTGGCAAAAAATGACGGAACCCACTTGGCCAAATGTCAAGTATCCGCCAATAAATTATCAGGATATCATTTACTACTCAGCGCCAAAACGCAAGAAAGACAAACTAAACAGCTTGGATGAAGTTGATCCAACCCTTTTAGAAACTTTTGAGAAGTTAGGCATTTCCCTATCTGAACAGAAGCGACTGGCAAACGTCGCTGTTGATGCGATTTTCGATAGCGTCTCTGTCGCCACTACATTTAAAGAAAAGTTAGCGGAAGACGGCGTTATTTTCTGTTCGTTTTCGGAAGCGTTGCAGGAACACCCAGAACTAATTAAAAAATATTTGGGTAGCGTTGTTCCCATCGCTGACAATTATTTTGCCGCCTTAAACGCCGCCGTATTTAGCGATGGTTCTTTTGTCTATATTCCTAAAGGCGTAAAATGCCCAATGGAACTATCTACCTACTTCCGCATCAACTCTGGTGACACGGGACAATTTGAGCGGACTTTGATTGTCGCTGAAGAAGGTAGTTATGTTTCTTACCTGGAAGGTTGCACTGCACCAATGTATGACAGCAACCAGTTGCACGCAGCCGTTGTGGAACTTGTCGCCCTTGACAACGCCGAAATTAAATATTCCACCGTCCAAAACTGGTACGCTGGCGATGCCAACGGTAAAGGCGGTATTTACAACTTTGTCACCAAGCGCGGTTTGTGTCAGGGCGTAAATTCCAAGATTTCCTGGACTCAAGTAGAAACAGGTTCGGCAATTACTTGGAAATATCCCAGCTGTGTTTTGGTGGGTGATAACTCTGTGGGTGAGTTCTACTCGGTGGCGCTGACAAATCACATGCAGCAAGCCGATACCGGCAGCAAGATGATTCACGTTGGTAAGAATACCCGCAGCACAATTATTTCTAAAGGAATCTCCGCAGGTAATTCTAGTAATAGCTATCGGGGTTTGGTGAAAGTCAATCCGACGGCTAAAGGGGCGAGAAATTATTCCCAGTGCGACTCAATGCTGATTGGGGATAATGCTCACGCGAATACTTTCCCCTATATCCAGGTGCAAAACAACACTGCGAAGGTGGAGCATGAAGCTTCTACTTCCAAGATTGGGGAAGATCAGTTATTTTACTTCGCTCAACGAGGTATTTCCTCAGAAGATGCTATTTCGATGATGATTAGCGGCTTCTGCAAGGATGTTTTCAATCAGCTACCAATGGAGTTTGCAGTGGAAGCTGATAAGTTGTTGAGTTTGAAGTTGGAAGGCAGTGTTGGATAGCGCTTGTAGTCAGCACTTGAGTGCTGTCAAGTTGCTGGGAACCGAAAAAATTAACGCTTGTAGTCAGCACTTTAACGCTTTTCTCCAGCACTAAAGTGCTGACTACGAACCAAAAAAGAAGAGAGAAAACATGATTATTGAAAATAGTGAAATTGTGCTGTCAGTAAAGAATCTGACGGCTAATGTTGATGGTACACCGATTCTGAAAGGCGTGAATCTGGATGTGCGATCGGGTGAAATTCATGCGATTATGGGGCCGAATGGTTCTGGTAAGAGTACCTTTTCTAAGGTATTGGCAGGACATCCGGCGTATGAGGTGACTGGCGGTGAGGTAATTTTCCAAGGGCAAAATCTCCTGGAATTGGAACCAGAAGAACGCGCTAGAAGCGGTGTATTTTTGGCGTTTCAGTATCCGTTAGAAATTCCCGGTGTGAGCAATTTGGATTTCTTGCGGGTGGCGTACAATTCCCGTCGCAAGGCGCAAGGATTAGAGGAAATAGACGCTTTTGATTTTGACGATTTGATTGAAGAAAAGCTGGATGTGGTGAAAATGAATCCCAGTTTTCTCAGTCGGAGTTTGAATGAAGGGTTTTCTGGTGGTGAGAAGAAGCGGAATGAAATTCTGCAAATGGCGCTCCTGGAACCCAAATTGGGAATTTTGGATGAAACAGATTCGGGTTTGGATATTGACGCGCTTAGAATTGTGGCGAATGGAGTAAATCAACTGGCAAGTCCAGAAAATGCCACAATTTTGATTACCCACTATCAGCGATTACTCGATTATATTGTGCCTGATTTTGTGCATGTGATGGCACATGGGCAGATTATTACGAGTGGTGGTAAGGAACTGGCGTTGGAATTAGAGTCTCGCGGTTATGACTGGGTACTAGAAGAATTTGCAACTGCTGGGGTGAGTGTGTAATGAGTATTCAAGTATCTCCTAGTCCAATACCCAACTCGAATTTAGTCAGTTTGACATCGACTCTGTTAGATAAAGATACCTATCTAACTGAATTGTTAAATCAGGTAACTACACCCAAAACAGAGGGTTGGTTACAGGAATTACGCCAAAGTGCTGCTAATTGGGTACGCCACTCAACTATCCCGACTACCCGCGAAGAAGAATGGCGATTTACTGATTTGTCGTCTCTGCGAAAGGTGCAATTTAGTGTAGAGACGGGAAATTACGCGTCTCTAGAATTTGATATTTTGCCAGAAGCGGCTAACAGTCGTTTGGTATTCGTCAACGGCGTTTATGCGCCGGAGTTATCCGCAGTTTCAGATTTACCATCTGGAATTGTGGTGAGTAATTTGGCTGGCTTATCTGCGGTTGAGCAGGAAGGTGTACAGCAGTATTTAGCTCAAGCTGAAGGAGCGCAAGAAGTTTTTACTGCTCTCAATACGGCTGGGATAACTGATGCAGCTGTGGTATGGGTGAAGAAGAATGTGGTAGTTGAGACACCAATTCATCTGGCGTTTATTTCGGTTGCGGGAGAGACTGCAACAATTTCGCAGCCGCGCTGTTTAGTGGTGGCGGAAAGTGGTTCGCAGGTGAGTTTGGTTGAAGAGTATACAAACCACCAAGGTGCAGAGAAAGAGGCAGTATATTTCACCAATGCAGTTACAGAAATTTGGATTGCTGACAATGCCCAAGTGAGTCACACTAGGGTTGAGTCAGAAGGTGCAGAGGCTTTTCATATTGGGAAAACTGCGATCGCACAGGCTCGTGATAGTCGATATACTTGTCATGCCATAACTCTAGGTGCAAAGCTGTCTCGGCACAATTTGGAGATTTTGCAAACTGGTGAGCAAACCCAAACTACTCTCAATGGTTTGACGATAATCTCTGGTAAGCAATTGTCTGATACTCACAGTGCGATCGCACTTAACTATCCTCACGGTACAAGTGACCAATTGCATAAATGTATTGTAGGCGATCGCGCTCATGCAGTGTTCAACGGTAAAGTCTTTGTCCCCAAACGAGCGCAGTTGACAAATGCAACCCAGTTGAATCGGAATTTGCTGCTATCATCGAAAGCCAGAGTTGATACCAAACCCCAATTGGAAATTACAGCGGATAATGTCAAATGCGCCCACGGTGCTACCGTTAGCCAATTGGAAGATGACGAAATATTCTATCTGCAAAGTCGGGGAATTGATGAAAACGATGCTCGTAAGTTGTTAATTAACGCCTTCGCTGCTGAAGTCATCAATAAAATACCAGTTCCTTCTCTCCGAGAAATCCTGTTAAACACAGTCAATAATCTTAAGTCTCTGACGAATGACTAATGACGAATGACGAATGACTAATAACTAATCTACCAATGACTTTCACCTCTACCAAAACCCTTGCTGATAAAGTTCGCGCTGACTTCCCGATATTGCATCAGGAAGTCAATGAGAAACCCTTGGTTTATCTCGATAATGCTGCGACATCGCAAAAGCCTTTGTCCGTATTAAATACCCTACGGGATTATTACGAGCAATATAATGCTAACGTGCATCGCGGTGCCCATACCCTCAGTGCTAAAGCTACTGATGCTTATGAAGGTGCTAGAGATAAAGTTGCCAAATTCATCAATGCTGCTTCGCGTCAGGAAATTGTCTACACCCGCAACGCAACTGAGGCGATTAACCTAGTAGCCTACAGTTGGGGAATGAACAATTTGCAGCCGGGAGATGAGATTATACTCTCGGTGATGGAACACCACAGTAATATTGTGCCTTGGCAATTGGTGGCACAAAAAACGGGTGCAGTACTGAAATTTGTAGAATTAACACCAGAAGAAACTTTTGATTTGGAACAGTTTAAAAAGCTGATTTCTGAGAAAACTAAGCTGGTGTCGGTGGTGCATATTTCTAATACTTTGGGTTGCATTAATCCAGTAGAAGAAATTGGTGCGATCGCTCACAAATACGGTGTTAAATTCTTAGTAGATGCTTGCCAAAGTGTTCCTCACTACCCCATTGACGTACAGAAAATAGATTGTGATTGGTTGGTAGCATCTGGTCATAAAATGTGCGCCCCAACTGGGATAGGATTTCTGTATGGCAAGTTAGAATTGTTAGAATCAATGCCACCATTTTTTGGTGGTGGTGAGATGATTGCAGAGGTATATTTAGACCATTCAACTTATGCAGAATTACCGCATAAATTTGAAGCCGGTACACCTGCAATTGGAGAAGCGATCGCGCTTGGTGCTGCGATCGATTATCTTAGCAATATCGGCATGGATAAAATCCACGCTTACGAAGCAGAATTAACAGCTTATTTGTTCCAACAATTAGAGCAAATTCCCCAAATTAGAATTTACGGCCCCAAACCAAATGCGAAAGGGGAAGGTAGAGCCGCACTTGCGTCATTCACCGCCGGGGAAGTCCACGCTAACGACTTATCTACATTATTAGATCAAGAAGGTGTTGCTATCCGTTCTGGACACCACTGCACACAACCATTACACCGTTACTTAGGACTTGCTGCAACCGCACGAGCAAGTCTATCTTTCTACAACACCCGCGAGGAAATTGATATTTTTATCAAAGCGCTGAAAGAAACTTTGGAATTTTTTGCGGGTTTCCTTGCTTAAAGTTAGAAAATATTTAGATCCTGATTGTGCCAAATATCAGCAACATATCTTGCTAATAGTTGGCACAATTTAATTATCTGGATTATTTATAGGAAAAACTAAAGTTTTTGAAGCTCATTGGGCAAGTGATTGAAATTGACTTGAGCGAGTATTATATTAATAACATAGTTAAAATTATCGGGATTTTATCTAACATCCTGACAGAATAAGTATTGTAATATGCTTGTCAAGTCAACGCCTGCTGAACAAAGAACAGTGCTACAGAACATTAGCTGGGAAACCTTTGAAGCCTTGCTGAGAGATACAGGTGAGGACAGAGGCTCAAGATTTGCTTATGACTGCGGTGTTTTAGAAATCATGACTCCACTTTTTGAACATGAAAATCCTAAAATTCAGTTTGACCGATTGATATTCGCTTTAGCAGTGGAATTAAAAACTAAAATTAGAAGTGCTGGTTCTACAACATTAAAACGTAAACCAATAGCCAAGGGAATAGAACCCGATAGTTGCTATTATATTCAAAATGAGCCACTAATTAGAGATAAACAAGAATTAGATTTAATAACAGACCCAGCACCGGATTTAGCAGTTGAAATTGATATAACTAGCACTTCTATTAATAAATTTAATATTTATGCGGCTTTAGGTGTCGGAGAATTGTGGAGATATAACGGTGAAATTTTAAAATTTTATCAACTAGTAGCAAGCGAATATATTGAAATTAAGTCGAGTATTGCTTTCCCTCTAATTTCTGTTAGTGAAATGAATAGATTTATCCAGCAAAGTAAAACTATGGATGAAATTGATTTGGTGCAATCCTTCCGCGCTTGGGTGCAGAGTAAGATAGGGTAAAGTGTACTTACATCGATAAATATAATTACTGGCTTATTTTTTTAATCTATGCTTGTCAAGTCAACGGTTGGTGAACAAAGAACAGTGCTACATAACATTAGCTGGGAAACCTTTGAAGCCTTGTTGAGAGATACAGGTGAAGATAGAGGTTCTCGGTTTGCTTATGATTGCGGTGTTTTAGAAATCATGACTCCACTTTTTGAACACGAAAACCCCAAAAGTAATTTTGGGAATTTTATTATTGCTTTAGCTGAAGAATTAGGGATTGAATTGAGAAGCGCTGGTTCTACAACATTGAAGCGGAAAATATTAAATCGGGGAATAGAACCAGATACTTGCTACTATATCCAGAATGAACTAGCTATTAGGGGTAAGCAAACTTTAGATTTAGAAAATGATCCGCCGCCTGACTTAGCAATTGAAATTGACATTACCAGCAGTTCAGTTAACAAATTGGGGATTTATTCAGCGTTGGGTGTAACTGAACTTTGGAGATATGATGGGCAGGATTTAAAATTTTATCAGTTGATAGAGGGGCAATATGTTGAGTGTAAGTTTAGTATTGCCTTTCCTATAGTATCGGTGAGTGAGATAAGTAGATTTATTGAGCAGAGTAAAAGTATGGGGGACATTGCTTTGCTTAAATCCTTTCGCGCTTGGGTGCGAGAGAAGTTAGAATAAATTCCCACCTTTTACTTACCAAGGTTACAATTACTTATGCTTACGTCGATAGTGAGGTTTAACATAAGTTCCATCTTTGCGTCTATAGCCTCCGACATATTTTTTATTAATCGCTGTATCTAAAGCTTCGTAAGTAATTTTACTTATATTCCAAATAATTTTTGCACTGTGTTTGTCTAGATGATGTTGTTCACTAGGTTGAATCTGTTTTTCTGAGCGATCCTGTTCATCCTGCCAACGCTGCTTTTGTAAACTACGCTGTTCATTTTGCAAACGCTGTTTTTCTAAGCGTTTCTCTTGTAAGCGTCGCCTTTCCTCTCGGCTACGATTGTCCTCTTCTACTTTAGCTATATTGATATTTTCTTTTGCTTTTTCAATAATAAAACTTGGCACTTTTAAGATGGATTCATTGTCTTTTGGATAAAAAACGCCAGAAATCCAACTAAATATAGAAGATTTTGGTAAAGCTTTTTCGGTTAACCAAAGTTTGACAGTTTTATCCCAACTACTACTAGCAATAGCAAATCCATCAGCACAAAAGCTAATTGAACTAATACCTGCTGAATGTGCATCAATATTAGTTATAATTTCGCCATTGACTATATGCCAAATCTTTATTGTTTTGTCATCACAACCACTTGCAATAGTTTGTCCATCAGGACTAATAGCCACAGACCAAACATTGCCTGAATGCCCAGAATATGTACGGATTAATCTGCCAGCTTTTACATCCCATAATTTTATGGTTTTATCATCACTTCCACTGGCAATAAGCTGTCCATTAGGACTAAAAGCAATTGTACGCACAGCACCTGAATGTTCAGATAAGGTGAGAATTTCTTTTCCCATCTTCCAAGCCCATAGTTTAATTGTGTTATCACAACTACCGCTAGCAAGTATTTTTCCATCAGGACTAAATGCTACTGACTGAATATAATTTGAATGACCAAACAAAGTGCAAACTTCATGACCAGTTTTTAAACACCAGATTTTTATAGAATGATCATCACTAGCACTAACAATAAATTCTCCATTATTAATAGCAATATTGGTGACTGATTTAGAATGCCCATTTAAAGTAAGAATATCTTGAGAAGTTTTCCAGTTCCATATTTTTATAGTTTTATCATCACTGCCACTGACAATTCTTTCTCCATCTGGACTGAAAGTGATTGAACGAACTGTATCTAAATGTCCAGATAAAGTGAAATATTCCTGACCAGTATTTAAATTCCATAGTTTGATATTTTTGTCATCACTACCACTTGCCAAAGTTTGATTATCAGGGCTAATTGCAACTGAACGAACTCCCCCAAACCAACCTGAATGCCCTATGAATGTATGTGAAAGATACCATTTTTGAGTCATGGTTGTATTTATGATGTTAAGTATTTATTTGAGTTATGCATATTTTAAGACATCATTATTTGAAGAGTAATGTAGGAATTACCGTATGTTCAGTTATGAAAAATAGAATCTAACTAGAAGAAGATAAGTCTTAGTAATGGTGTGATAATAGCCACATCGTCTCCCAACTCTGACGGGGCAATCAAACGCGATCGCTCCATCACTCCCTAACCCAGTATTATCTTTCTTATGATGTGTGAGGATTACTAGATTGGCTGATATCGGCTCGTATCGGGTGCGAATCCTAACTCAAGAGAGGGGCGAACAAGAGGCTGTCATTTCTCCTGCAATAGTGGATGATATGCCAAGCAATTGGACTTTTCATTGGCAAGAGTTATGGCGACGTACTGACTTTGACTTACAAAGCATTGTTAAACTGGTATATGATCGGCAAGTCTGGGGATTAATTAGGTACATTGTCTTTCCTTACCCAGGTACACCGGAGACTTTAGAAATTCAGCATCTAGAAAGTAATCCTGTGACTAGAGGCCAGGAAGCTAACCGCCTGATTGAACCGATAGGAAAATGGCTATTTTGGTATGCAACGCAAGTGGGATTGCAGTATTGTTCCGGCGGTTTGAGTGATACTCGTATTATTCTTGTATCTCTAGATTCAGCTTTTGACTACTATAGAGACATAATCGAAATGCAGTATGTGGGCGCAACAAACATTGCCCCAGGAGAAGATGGCTATGTGTTCAAATTCTCAAGAGACAACGCCGCAGCCTTCATCAGAAGACACGAAAGCCAATGGGGAATCCCCACGTTTGTTGACTCCTGAGCAAATTCGGGTAGGAACAAATGTGATAATGACCTATGCTGAACGTCAAGCCTTTTGGAAAAATTCTGAGATTGGTAAGTTACTTGGTTTCGATTGCTGGCCAGATTTGCCACAAAAAACCGAAACAAGTTTAGTATTCAAGCTATCAGCAGAAACATGGCTTACTAATAGCAATCAAGGTGAATTAAGAAAAGATCCAAATTGGCTTCAAATTGAAGCAGTTATCCGCGATTTAGATGGCAAAAACAAAAGTTTAGTAACTTTGAAATCTAATGATGAGACTTACATAAATATTGGAGGCGGTAAGTCAGATAAATATGTTGTGACTGCGACCTTTAATAACACAAAATTTTATGTTTTAGTGGATTTATCAAAATCTGATGAAATAGAAACATTAGTAGTCGGTGGAGAAGAGAAAAATTATCCTGCGAAAATGTGTGTTGATTTGCTGCACTGTTTAGTAGCTGCTAGAACATTTACCGAATCAGGTAAACTTGATGCTTTACTTGATTGGGAAGAAGATAAGTCATTTGTAATTTAAAAATAAGATTATATTGAGCAAATAGATTAATAACAACCATGCAACCTATATTAAAAGTCGATATTTCTGAACTAAGTGTATCTGAACGTATACAGCTTGCCGAGGACTTATGGGACAGCATTCTTACCACACCCGATAAAGTTCCTCTCAATGATGAGCAAAAAAAAGAATTAGATAGGCGCTTGGAGATGCATCGCCAAAATAAAAACCAAGATTCAACATGGCAATCCGTCAAAGAAAGACTAGGTTTATCTAAATGAGCTATCAGTTAATAAAGCGATCGCACCCCAAAAAGTCAACTCAAAGAATCTGGATCTATCCCTAATTTTCGCAATTCCTGTGCCAGCCTTTGAGCGCGTTCTTCAGCGGTGGTAGCGCGTTGTTCGGCAGCGATCGCACGTTCTTCTGGTGTTAAATATCTGACTCCTTGTTTGTCATACCAATACAACCAATCCCGCGTAATTCCCTGATAGGTTCCCCGTTCATAACCAATTGCTAAACCTATCTCTGACAACCAAACGAGATTTCCTGGCTGCAATACATATTCACCATTTACAAAGCGATAAACTTCTAAAGGTGGTTTTCTCCGGCGTTGGGGATTATAGACAACATAATACAAAATCTCCATCTCAGCATAAAGTTTCTTTTTGCTGGTGTATTCCCCACGCCGTCTGTGAGAAACAACTTCTAATGCCATAATCGGCATCACCTTTTCTTCCCACAACACATAACTTAAACGCAAGTTCTCATCAAAAACTCGCTCGACTCCTAAACTTAAAAACCCATCAGGCACAATCGGCGGTAATTCGGGATCGTAATATATCCCCATATCAACGCCAAAAAACCAATCCATCTGGTTTGTCCACAGCCAAGCTAATATGGCTTCTAACAAGCCAGGAATCAAATGTTGTAGTTGATTATCCACAGGTTCATCGTCAGAATCGGGCAGATCCTCGGCGGAGGGTAAGCAGTGCAATGGGTTGTAATTTAACATGGTGGGTGCGTAGGCGTAGCCCGTCGTAGACATCGCAAACTTATAATATTGATGATATCTATCCACCTCTGACTTTTTCTTGCGATAATTCCCAAGGGGGACGCGCTCCCCACTGGTTAGTCAAAGGTGGATAGATGACACTCAAGCGGTTAGTTTTAATTTTTGTGCTGACGCCGATAGCAGTTCTGTTGGCGGTTTCCTCTTTATTCAGTAGTTGGCAACAACCTCAATTTCAAAGTCGCCTGGAACTATATCAAACCAATATTGCTTTACAAGCTCAAGCTTGGCAATCAGAAGATAGCAGCGATGACAATCTCCAAGGGATTCGGGAAGCAATACTTGGTGAGCAACCCCTGGAAAGCGCTACAAAGCAGTATCAGGAGGCGCGTCAATCAGTTCAAGCTAATTTGGACAAAGTTAACAATCAACTTACACAATTACGCTCTCAACCTGAAATAACTCCCACACCTCCAAAACCTCTACCTGATGTTCCTCCCACGACTAAAACCTCTAAACAGGGACAGCAACAGTTAGAGCAGTCTTTTAAGCAATTACAAAAATTACTAGCTGAATTAGACCTGCGGCTGGGAATTTTACAAGCACAGCAAGGACAGG
Source organism: Nostoc sp. CALU 546 (assembly GCF_048836525.1). Taxonomy (NCBI): domain Bacteria; kingdom Bacillati; phylum Cyanobacteriota; class Cyanophyceae; order Nostocales; family Nostocaceae; genus Nostoc; species Nostoc sp. CALU 546. The sequence continues at coordinate 60,935 of NZ_JAWJTF010000030.1, read as the reverse complement.
CGGATACAGCTCTCAAAACTTGGAGCGAATTACAAAAACGCTCAGATATCAATCCAGAATTTGGAGAAACCGCAGCTGTATTAAGTGGACTGTGGAGCGATCCTCCCCGTCTGCTGCAAAATTCTCAAGAACGAATTCAAAAGAATTTAGAAGGTTGGTTTCGCTCTACTACTTTGGTTCAACTATACCAACTCCAGCAACGACAAGATGCTTTATCAGCAGTTAAAGCTGCACAACAAGAATCTGCTGCTCAAGCAGTGTTGAAATTAGCGGTTATTGGCACTATTCCGACATTGGCAGCTTTAAGTGGTCTAATATTGCTGATTTTCTTATTTGCTCAACGCTTACTGAAAGGAAAAGCCTCTTTACTAGCTCAAAATGCTGATATCCCTTGGTCAACGCCTTGGGATGGTGAAACGATTTTGCAGGTTTTTGTCGTCGGCTTTTTCTTTATGGGGCAAATTTTTGTCCCTTTAGCCCTATCGCTACTCCCTATCCCGCGTCCCGCCTCTGATGTGCGACTTCAGGCTTTTTATGTTTTGGTTAGTTACTTGCTGGTAGCATCGGGTGCGCTGTTAGTGCTGTATTTTTCTCTAAAGCGCTTTTTTCCACTACCAGAATTTTGGTTTCGCTTTCGTTTTCAAGATAAGTGGTTTTTGTGGGGGCTGGGAGGCTATTGTGCGGCTTTACCTATAGTTGTGGTGGTATCTTTGATCAATCAACAGCTATGGCAAGGACAGGGTGGTAGTAACCCGCTGTTACAACTAGCGCTGGAAAGCCAAGATAGTGTAGCACTTGGCATATTTTTCTCCACAGCAGCGATCGCAGCACCATTTTTTGAAGAAATTTTATTTCGCGGCTTTTTGTTACCTTCTCTAACTCGCTACTTACCCGTGTGGGGATCGATTCTGATTAGCAGTTTGTTGTTTGCGATCGCTCACCTCAGCTTGTCGGAAATTCTTCCCCTCACCGCATTGGGGATCGTTTTAGGGGTCGTTTACACGCGATCGCGAAACCTCCTCGCTCCTATGCTCCTCCATAGTCTCTGGAATAGTGGTACACTATTAAGCTTATTTATTTTAGGTAGCAATTAGCACAATAATATTACTGTTGCTTAAAACGAAAATATTTGCTTTTATCTCCATAAGTGGGTACAATTGACGAATTACGTTGGCGCAGCATCTCGTAGAGAGCGGCATTACGAATTATTTTAATTGTCTTCCCAAACCGTTTTAGCTGTCATAAATTTGATTGCAATTCCGTTTTGCGCTTATGAAAGTAGGGATTGGCAACTAAAAACAGGTTAGAAAAATATGGAAGATGTCTCTTGCACTTCTATATTCAACTAGTCTCGTAATGGTGCGATGGCGTTTCACGCCCACTGGAAGCGATGTCTACGACGGGCTGCGACTACACAGAAAAATCCGGAAATAATACTGACGGACTTGTAAAAAGTAGTGTATGTAGCAGCTTTTGCTGATTACTGAGGTTCATTTTTCTCAAGAAAAATGTCTTACCTAAAAATCTGCAAAACTGCCGCACCAGGGTTTGCAATCCTCAAATCCACCAAAATTCATTAAGGAGCGTCAGATTTTTAGATTATGCTGCAAGACATCCTAGCGTCCCCTCTGGAATAGAAGTGCGCTAATTTTGCTTATTTGTCTTGGGCTTACTCATACTGGAAAATTTAAAAATTTATTGATTAAGCAAATATATTTACTTGCTTTCATTACAATAAAGACTTTATTTTTATACTCACTTATCAAGGAGCAAGACTCAATTATGTCAAATCTCAACCCCAGTCACCCAACCAAACAACTTCTATCTGGTTACTGTGGCATTATCCTTGGAGCATTTGGGGTTCATAAGTTTATTCTAGGATACGCTTCGGAAGGCTTTATCATGTTGGTGATTTCCGTAGTTGGGGGTTCTTTCACCTACGGTATTGCCTTGTTAATTATGCAACTTGTAGGTTTAATTGAAGGCATGATCTATTTGAATAAGTCCCCTGAAGGATTTGTAAATACCTACTTTGTAAATAAGCAGGGTTGGTTTTAGAAACTTATATTTCACGTTTGCATTCTCGCGTGAAGTTACGTATAACGAATTTGTCAAAATAATTAATAATTTCAACCTGTGAGAGTGCAGAGCTAACATTGAATTTTTGATTTAGTGTTGACTCTGTACTCATTCTTTAATTATGAATTATTCGATTAATGCTTACATCTAGCAAAAAACTTAGGTGTGAATTTATAGAACTGCTGTCGTATTTTTGAACAAGACCCAGTACGTATCTATCCCTTGTTTCCTTTTAATAGTTCTCTGCCCAATTGACATCCTCACCCGCGGTGATTCTGGAGTAATGAGTAATAAGTAATGAGTAAATACCCATTTTTCATCCACTCATTACTCATTACTCCTTACTCATTACTTTAAAGCATTGCGTGAAGCACGGGGCTTCTCTACGAGACGCTTCGCGAACAGACCCAAATATCTGGTAAGTAAACTCTCCGAATAAAACCAGATTTCTATATATCTTCTAAATTGGGTAAAATTTGACAATTTATTACTGCGAGAGATATGGAGATGCCAAGTAAGAATAATTACATTAAAATTGAGGCTGTCATTTATAGTTGAGGAGTATGACTCATAGTGTCTAATATCAGCCCCAGTGATACTAACAGCAAAAAAGTTGCAGCTGGCATCTGCGCTATTTTGTTAGGAGCTTTAGGTATTCACAAGTTTATTCTTGGTTACAAGACTGAAGGTCTGATCATGCTGCTTGTCACCCTACTTACATTTGGTTTGGGTGGGGCAATAATGGGGATTATCGGTTTGGTTGAGGGTATCATCTACTTAACTAAGACTGATGAACAATTTCTCAATGCTTACATTGTCGAAAAGAAAGGCTGGTTTTGATTACCTGCCTCTGAGGTTTTGTTTGCCGTTTTAATTTAATGTTCATTGGTGTTTGAATTATCGAACAGAATTCAGGAGTCAGGAGTCAGAATTCAGTTGGGTATTCTGTATGACTGGCGGTGCTTCGTAGCGTTAGCGAGTCTGCGATAGCGCAGCGGTAGCGAGTATTCGAGCGTCGCGTCTGAAATAATTGGGTTTAAGACCCAGCCCTTTCAACGCGAACAAATGAACTATATGCTCTTTTTGATAATTCAAGTTGTGAATTGCTAGAAAAAAGGCATTTTTTAGCAATTACAACGGTTCAAACTATTGAATTAGATAAATTCATACATGAATTTATTAAAGTTCAGTAATGCAATCATATATTAAGAGATTTAAGAAGCTAAAATCATGATTTTTTACAAAAAATAAATAATAAAATTTCTCTGCTTGTACCATTTTTTACATCAGGTAAGCCAGTATATTTAATCAGTTATGTAGTCGTGATTAACTGCTTTTTTTATGAATTATTGTACTGTTCTAAGAGTCGATTAGTTGAAATATGTCCCTGTTTACTATTATAAATTACTGGTAATTTCGGCTTCTTTTTTCCTCTAGTCGCTTTGACAAACTGTTTGAGATTAACACCCGTTGCCAATTGTTGTAAAAGTTGTGCGATTCTGACTATTGAAACAGTTTTGAATATCTCCCACTCCGAAGCTGGAATTGCAATCATCATTCCTCTATATGTACCTTGAATCTCATCAACTAAATAAAAATCAGATAAACCAGCTTCAATTTTTTCAACTCCATGTACACCCCCTAGAGCGGCTCTTAATGTTGCGAGTATATTGTACGCAACTAACGCCATTGAAAATGAAAATAAAGCTGCTTTTGGATAAGCTAGAGTTTGAATTTCACCGTTGAAATTTTTAGTTACTGTTTGAAATAGGCTTTCTAGAGTCCAACGATTACGATATATTTCAGCTATTTTCGCTGCTGGTACAGCGCTTGGTAAATTGCTGAAAATTGCTATTTCCCATTCTTTATCTCGCGTTGCGACAAATAACTTTACTACAACCCGCCTTAATGTTAAAGCTTTCCCTTCGTAATTTATTTCTACCTTTTGCTCAAATAATTCTCCGGTTTCTGTTGAGCCTAATGGTTTTAATTCCTCTAGTTCTTTAAATCCCATCCCCTTATGTTGTCTGATTACAAAAGATGCTTTCTTCTCTTGAATCGTAAACAAAAACTTTAATGTACAAAAATTCCTGTCTCCACACCATAAATCTTGTGGCAAAACTTTCTTTAATACTGAGTCAAATTCGGAACGTTCTTGTGCATGACCGTCTTCAATGAGAAAAATATCTGTGACTAATTTTGACAATGGTTCGAGTACTACTATCGCTTTCCCCGGTAGTGCAGATGCCGCTAGATTTCGGATTGCTTTTAGTCTGTGGTCTGTTCCTTTCAAACAAGTCCCATCTACTACTTTCATGCAATACCCTGGCAATATATTTGCTTGCTCTCCACCTACTAATTTCACTAATTCAACTAAGTCTTGTGCTGTTTCTCTTATTAATGCTTGACTTACCCCCACCTCAACACCACAAAGCTTGTTATACAATGCTGTTGTACTTACACTTAAATTCGCTGCCCTCGCTTTATAAGCTGCATGAACTGATTTCTGCATTCCACATACCACCAAGCTCATCAAATCTACAAGACTTGAAAATAGCAAATCTTGTTGGTACTGCACCTGAGCATGTCTTCTAAATAACCCATCCATCCGCTCAGATGCAAATATATGTGACATTAATGCTTGTGCCATCACGCTTACTGGACTTTCTTTTACAAATTGCTCAAAGATGGAGGACAGCATTTTTAAGCACCCTGGTACTAATATGCCAAGGATACCTTGAATTCATCTTCATAACCTATATTAGGAGCGGGTTTTAGCCTTGGCTTTAGTAGTTCATTTGTTCGCATTGAAAGGGCTGGGTTTAAGACCCCCACCAAATTGAAAATTTGGTGGTGCAACAATTCCTGCGCCGGTCTGAATCCCCGACTGATTTATTCTGACTCCTGTTAGCGGATAGCTAAGGTTTAGCCCATTCTGACTTCTGAATTCTTCTTCAATCCTACTTCTATGCCAACTATCAAACGTAAACAGCTAATCTGGATATTCTTCTTGTTGTTGGGCTTAGGCTATTTCAGCGCTATGTCTAATTTGGAAATTCACAATTTTTGGAAAAGCCTAATTGTACTCATGCCAATGCAGGTTGGAGCTATTGTTTATGTAACTTACCTACGATGGAGCCGTCAGTGACCCTCAGCAGAGTAGGATAAATTAAGAAATTTAATAGGGTTGACATACAGTCGTAGTTCCATATTTAGCCTACGCTCAAATTAGAGACGCTTTTAGTCAGGCGTTGAATTTCTGTAGCGAATCTAAACACTTGCCATGCAACTTGTCCCAAAAACTAAGCTAGCCCCAGAACTCGACCCAATCTTAGAGAAAATTATTCTCGATGTTGGGGGTATGAAGTGTGCTGGGTGTGTCAACGCAGTAGAGCGACAGCTAACTCAACATCCAGGAGTCAAGAGTGCTTGTGTGAACCTGGCCACAGAGGTAGCTGTTGTAGAGTCAGAAGTTGGTGCAGTAGATGTAGATGCACTGGCAGAGCGATTAACAGCCGTTGGATTCCCAACTCAACCCCGAAAAGCTAGCGGCACAGTCACAGGCGAAATATCTACTTTACCAGACCCAGCAGAACGACAACGCCGAGAAATGCGATCTTCTTTTAGGCAGTTGGCGATCGCAGCAATGTTGCTAATATTGTCGGGAAGTGGGCATTTTGGTAATCTTGGTAGCTCAGTGCTGCCAGTGCTGAATAACATCTGGTTTCACTGTGGATTGGCGACAGTGGCACTATTAATTCCCGGTCGCCCGATTTTAGTAGATGGTTGGCTGGGCTGGCGGCGAAATGCACCCAACATGAACACTCTGGTGGGATTAGGAACGCTGACAGCCTACATTGCTAGTTTAGTAGCGCTGCTCTTTCCCCAATTGGGTTGGGAATGCTTCTTTGATGAACCAGTAATGATGCTGGGCTTTATTCTTTTGGGAAGGACATTAGAACAACAAGCTAGAGGTCGCGCCGCTGCCGCATTTAGGAAATTACTAGCACTCCAGCCCCAAGTAGCGCGATTAATTGCCAACCCAGAGAAAGGAGGAGTGGGATCTTCTAGTGTAGAAATTCCCGCTGAACAAGTGCGTGTTGGTGAATGGTTACAAGTGCTGCCGGGTGATAAAATCCCCGTTGATGGTGAATTGATGGTTGGTCAAACAACGGTCGATGAATCAATGTTAACTGGGGAAGCCGTACCAGTAATTAAGCAACCCGGAGATACGGTGACAGGGGGCACACTAAACCAGTCAGGAGCGATCGCTATTCAGGCAACCCGTATTGGAAGTGATACAACTCTAGCTCAAATTGTCACCCTAGTAGAAGCCGCCCAAACTCGGAAAGCACCAGTACAAAAATTAGCAGATACGGTAGCTGGTTACTTTACCTACGGTGTACTGACAGCATCTATATTGACATTTGTCTTTTGGTACTTTTTCGGCACTCACATCTGGACTGATATCACCATGTCTGGTGGCATGGAAATGATGAGCCACGCTCCACATAATGCTCACCACTCCCCACTTCCCACTCCCCAATCCCCTTTATTAATTAGTTTAAAACTAGCGATCGCAGTTATGGTAGTCGCCTGTCCCTGTGCTTTGGGACTTGCTACCCCAACAGCCATTCTTGTCGGGACTGCGATGGGTGCAGAACGGGGTTTATTGATTAAAGGTGGTAACGTTTTAGAAAGAGTACACCAATTAGACACTGTAGTATTTGATAAAACCGGCACTTTGACCACAGGTAATCCCATCGTCACAGATTGTCTGTTAATTGAGGAAATGGGGAAGGTGGGGCCCCCTCTGGGGATAAGGGGTAATGGGGAAAAGGCAGAGGAACAGGAGAAGAATAACAATGCCCAATGCCCAATGCCCAATGCCCAATCCCTAATACAATTAGCAGCAGCCGTAGAAAGCGGTACTCACCACCCTCTAGCAAAAGCGATTCAGCAAGAAGCACAACGGCAACAGTTATCTATTCCAAATGCTGTGGATTTTCACACAGAACCAGGATTAGGGGTGTCTGCTGTGGTGGAGGGTACAGTTGTACTCTTGGGTAACTGGGACTGGTTGAGTTGGCACGGTATTTCAAGTAGTGAAACCGCACAGCAGGTAGCACAGGATTTAGCAGCAGATGGTAAAACAGTCGTTTGCGTAGCAGTTGGGGGAACTTTCGCCGGACTAATTGCTGTTTCTGATACTCTCAGACCAGATGCCCGTTCTACCGTAGACAAGTTGCGTCAGATGGGCTTACGGGTAATGTTGCTCAGTGGCGATCGCAAAGAAGCAGCGATCGCTATAGCCAAACAACTAGGAATAGATAGCGTTGATGTAATAGCAGGTGTCCCCCCAGCCAAAAAAGCGGCCGCAATACAATCTCTCCAGTTAGAAGGGACAAGAGGACAAAGAGCTTACGAGGGAACAAAGAAAACTCCCAACTCCCCACTCCCCACTCCCCACTCAGCACTCACCACTCAGCACTCAGTAATCGCAATGGTAGGAGATGGAATCAACGATGCTCCAGCTTTATCCCAAGCAGATGTAGGAATTGCTTTACACTCAGGGACAGATGTGGCGATGGAAACTGCTGAAATTATCCTAATGCGCGATCGCTTAAATGATGTCGTCGAATCTATTCAGCTTAGTCGCGCCACCTTCAACAAAATCCGCCAAAATTTATTTTGGGCTTTTGCATATAATACTGTTGGTATTCCTTTAGCAGCAGGTGTTTTGTTCCCTAGTCTGGGTTTTGTCCTTAACCCATCTGGTGCAGCTGCACTAATGGCTTTTAGCTCTGTTAGCGTCGTCACAAACTCAATATTATTACGGCGATTAGCTCATCACTCGTAGAATAGTCTTTTACAGGTAAATTCCCAAGCACAAATCTTGGTTATTTCCATATAAAGTTAAACTGAGTTGTATTCAGTTTTTACGCAGCCCAAAAAGCTTCTTAAGACACTTACCAAAGCTATCATAACTACTGGAGTAGAACAGATATCAATACTGCTCGGTTAAGAATTTTTAACTCGGAATTGGTTAAGGGGAAAAGGTTAAAGGGAAAAGTTAAAGGTTTTTTCTTTCCCCTTTCCCCTTCCCCTTTTCCCCTTAACCGACAAGTATTGGAACGGATATGTTCTACTCTTTCAAGGTATCATGCAATTTTAAAGCTTATTTAGACCGGCACCACATACTTATGGTGCGCGAAAATGAAAAAATACGATACTAAAAAATCTTGAATCACAGTTTCACAAATTTGTCAATGGCAGCAGAAAATAATGAAAACCATCTACTGATTATTGAAGACGATCAAGGTCGCAAAGAATTTTCTCTAGAGCAACCCGTCTACTCTATTGGTAGAGATCGCGAATGTAATATCCGTTTGATGTCGCAGTTTGTCTCCCGACGCCATGCCACATTAGTGAGATTGCCACGAGAGCATAATAGTCATAGCTACTATTACCGGATTGTAGATGGCGATGCTAAAGGTAAGTCTAGTTCTAACGGTTTAATGATTAATGGACGCAAGATACCATCTCACGATCTCAGAAATGAAGACGAGATCGTTTTTGGGCCTCAAGTACGTGCCATTTATTACCTTTTAAGAAACACTCAGCGTTTGGGACAAACGGATTCGAGCGAGTACGATATTACACTAATAAACCCCGGTATGGCCGAGGATTTAGAGGATATAGAAGACTGAATTATAACTACCAATCAAAGTTTGACCAAGCCCCGTTGGGGCGGGAGTAGGGAGTAGGGAATAGGGAAAAAAATAGCCCCAACAACCACCGGGATACAAGCCCCGTTCAATGCTGTCTTCCCCACTCCCTACTCCCTACTCCCTTCTTGTTGACATTCCCACAACTTCAAGCCGTGGGAGTGTCAACTCAACCACCAACGCTATCCTGCAAGACTTTCAATCAAATGCCAATGGCGGCTATTTTCAATAGCCTGCTTGATGAATTCAAACATTTGTCGGCAGTAATTATCTAGTTGAAGTGGTAGTTCTTCATTTTTAAGCACAATACTCATCCGGGTTTCTGTTTCAGTACATTTTGATTTATCAATCAGTACTTCTACTGTTACCAATTTAGGAAAAGGAACATTGCCAGGAACCTCACGAGCGATAATGTAATCGGCCGTATTGTATTGAATATCCAACTGACAGTCCTGTAGAAGTTCTACAAGTAACGGCAACAGATGGTCACTAGGAACAGAAACAATAAATGAACAGGTATAGCGAGCCATAATAGCCCCACGCCTTGCAACACTCCGTCCATCCTATAATACCGAAGTATCTAAACGGAAAGTCATTATAAAAGCAAAGTTTTTGAGTTTTGAGATCAGGCATGATCAAAATATACAGTTTACCCAATTTTGTGAAGAAGGCAGGAGGCAGAAGGCAGAAGGCAGAAGGCAGTGTAGGCTTCAGACCTACACTGATTGCAGGACACCTGTGGCAGAGATTTTGGAATGGGTCTTAAACCCAAGACTCGTCTGGTCGCGGTAGGAAACAAAGGGCAGTTCTCCTCCTGCCCTCTGCCTTCTTTGGTAAGCTGAAAGTTTGATCAAAAACTTTACAATAAAGGTTTGGCTGAGGTAGAAAATGAAAGTCGCAATTACTGGAGCAACAGGATTTGTTGGTAGCCGTTTGGTACAACGACTCCACGGAAAAGGTCACAAAATAGTAGTATTAACTCGGAACACCACCTTTGCTCAAAAGGTTTTTCCATCTGAGGCTTTCCCCAATGTAGAAATTGTTGCCTATACACCAAATGCATCTGGTTCTTGGCAAAGTGTCATTGCGAGTTGTGATGGCGTAGTTAATTTGGCAGGAGAACCTATCGGTGAAGGACGCTGGACACCAGAACGGAAACAAGAAATCCTCAATAGTCGGAAGTTTGGTACTCAAAAAGTAGTTGAAGCAATAGCCAACGCTAACCCCAAAACGGCAGTCGCTACAACTGGGGGAACCCCCGCAACGCGCTGCCTCCCAAGTGTGTTAATTAACGCTTCAGCCATTGGTTACTACGGCACTAGTGAAACGGCAATCTTTGATGAAACAAATATATCTGGTAACGATTTTCTTGCCCAAGTCTGCCAAGCTTGGGAAGCTGAAGCGAGAAAGGTAAAAGATGCTGGTGTCCGACTGGTAATTCTACGTTTTGGGATTGTTTTGGGCAATGGTGGTGCTTTAGGTAAAATGATTCCGCCTTTCAAACTCTTCGCTGGTGGGCCTATTGGCAGTGGTCGGCAGTGGTTCTCATGGATTCACGTAGATGATTTAGTTAGCCTGATTCTGGAAGCTTTAACTAAACCGGAAATAGAAGGCGTATATAATGCAACCGCCCCTAATCCAGTTCGGATGGCAGATTTAAGCCAAACTTTGGGAGAAGTCATGAATCGCCCTTCTTGGTTGCCTGTTCCTGCTTTTGCGATCGAAGCTCTTTTAGGAGACGGGGCTATAGTAGTTTTAGAAGGTCAGCAAGTCATCCCAAAACGCACGTTAGAAACAGGTTTTGAGTACAAATATCCTAATTTGCAATCAGCATTAACACAAATTCTTAATTAAATGGGAGTGGGGATTGGGCATTGGGCATTGGGCATTGGGCATTGGGCATTTAAAAACTTTTCCCTGTTCCCTGTTCCCTATTCCCTGTTCCCTATTCCCCAGTACCCAGTCCCTAGTCCCCAGTCCCTATTTCCCAGTCTCTTGACTAGAGAGAAATTTCCTGGAAACCCAACTGATAATACCGCTGAGAATAGCACCACCCATGAGAATACCAATTGCTGGGTTAAACACAGGTTGCCACAGTTGATGCCACAAATCCAAACCCAGGTTTATTCCCACAGCATCACCGATCGCAGCGATCGCTAACCAGCCAAAGCCAAACAAAACCAAAAAAACATCTGCGACTAAAACCATGTTTAGCCAATTTAACAATTTATCTTTCATGATTCGATTGGGGAATGGGGAATGGGGAATGGGGATTGGGGAATGGGGAATGGGGATTGGGGAGAAAAAGTATTTTTTTATTCTTCCCCTTGCCCCCTGCTCCCTGCCCCCTGCTCCCCACTCCCCATCATTTACTTTTCAAACAGCCAATTTTTGACTTTTGTCAAACTCTGCCAATCTGGTTTTCTACTTAAACCGTCTTCAATACTATTTTTTATTTCATCACTCCATTCTTCATTGACAAATATCAACTGCTGTGCTATGTCAATGTGTTCTCGCAAACCTTTTTGACCCGTTTCCAGCATTGCTAAGGCGAGATTGATTCTAGCTTGTGGATCTTGTGGGTTTAACTTGACTGCCTTTTGTGCGGCTTTGTATGCCAAGTTGGGTTTGCTATCGAGTAGATACAACCACGCTAAACAAATCCAAGCAGCACTAGTTTTAGGAGCGCGATCGCATACTTCTTTAAACACAGGGATTAAAGATTCTACTGATTCTCCAGCTTTATAGCGTTCTAAACCTGTATCAAACAGGGATTCAACTGTATTAGTCATTTGTCATTAGTCATTGGTCATTAGTCATTAGTCATTAGTCATTGGTCATTTGTGAGGGACAAAAGACAAAGGACAAATGACAAATGACAATATTACACCCCAAATGACTTACCGCAACCACAAGTTTGGCTGGCATTGGGGTTAGTAAATTGGAAGCCACCGCCAATCATGGCATCGCTATAATCGAGCATTAAACCGTAGAGATATAACAGGCTCTTGCGATCGCTGACAATTTTGAAGCCATCGTAGTCAAAAACTTCATCCTGAGGGGTGATCTTGCTAGTGTCTTCAAAGTCCATCATGTAAGACATCCCAGAACAGCCACCCTGACGGACTCCCACCCGTAAGCAGAAGTCTGTGCCTTGCTTGTCCCGGAGGGATTTTACCTGCTTCAATGCGGCTTCACTCAACAGAATTCCGCGTTGTTGAGCCTGAATTGCTTGTGTCATCTACTTTTTCACTCCTTAATTTAGTTTAAGCTTTACCCTATATCAGCTTGTTAATGCCTGTAGGTTGCCCTTGGTGTTTTTGTATTCATTCTAGCGGCTTAGATGCCGCTAGATGCCAAATTGTAAACACTCCGTTAAAAGCAGCCAAAAATTTTTATTCTAGAATTGAGAGACTCAGTGTGTTTATACGAGAAGGCAGGAGGCAGGAGGCAAGAGGCAGGAGGAAATAATTATGAATGAAAGTTTTAATTCTCGGTATAAGATTCATTTTAAAAAGATGAATTGTATCGAGACATATATCGGAAAATACATTCGTAGCCGATCTGGTCTTCTCCATTGGCGTCTCCCTTTCTTCTACAAGGAAGTAAGCTACGCGCAGTGTCTCCTAGAGAGAGTCTAGGATGCATTCCAAATGGATTATTTGGCATCGTTGTCCACAGCCTAAGTCTCACGCTTTTAAATATGGGTTACTCCTGCCTCCTGCCTCCTGAAACATTCGGTATTTTTGAAGTTCAAGCCTTGTGGCAACCTGAAAAGCAACCACCTTCAGGTGCAGCCATAAAAATTTAATCTGAGGCTAGCTATCCTCCAAAGTTTACTTCCAAATTGCTTCTTTTGATCTCTATGACAAGTTTTAATCGCTCTACCAGTCGTCGGTTGAAGAAATTAACTCAAATTCCTTCTGTATGGGAGGGCGATCGCCGTCCGTTGTCATCACCAAACCAGTTCTCAGACTCAGAGGCAAAGGGAGAATGCATTCTTTGGGTAGATTACTCCCAAGGTGTTGTCCGAGGAATGGATGTGGTAGCTTCAGATATCGGCCCAGAAGCAATTGTTCGCACCTTAATGCAAGCAATGGAGCATCCCCAGAGTCCGGCAAGACCTGCTAGACCCCAAAGAATTGTAGTCAAAGACCGCGAGATCCAGTTTTACCTGCGGGGAGTGCTACAAGATTTGGATATTGCCATTGATTACGCACCAGAACTGCCTTTAATTGACGAACTATTTCGTGGATTTGCCGACATCCTCGATAGTCAAACCCCCGACTTACCCCCACAGTATGCACAAATCTTGCGAGAAAAAGCATTTGCAATTTGGCAAGCAGCACCTTGGGAATTTTTGGAAGAACAGCAAATTTTATCCATTGAGATTAATAAGTGGGATGTTGGCACACTCTACGCCTCAATCATGGGAATGCTGGGAATGGAGTATGGGATTTTGTTTTATCGCTCAGAAGAGTCTTTAAAACAGTTTCGTGCCGCTGTTTTAAGAGATGAAGAATCAACGGAGCATCTAGAAGAAGCATTCCTTAAGCAAGATTGCCTATTTCTCACTTTTGAGACTGCTGATGAAGATGATGAGGATGAGGATGAAGATGATGATTTGGTCGATCTGCCATTATCAGAAATTGACCCCACCTTCGGTAATATCCACCCCTTAGAAGGACTGCGTTCTGTTTTGTATGACGAAGAAGCATTGGTAATCTTGGTTGCGATCGAAAGCCTGATCCGCTTTATTCGCGATCACCGTCGCCCGCTTCATGAAGACATCTTTCCTACCCTCAGCCGTCGCTATCGGATTGCTCTACCACAGTCGGAAGAATCAACTAAATCTGTACCTGTGACAGTCTCTACAATGCCGCAGTTAGCCGCAGAGTTAGAGGAAATGGCAGGTTTTGGTGTTGATGATCAAGAGATTGACAATCTTGATTTCCAATCATTGCAAGATGACTTGATACCTGAAGATTCCTTCCTGAGCTTAGGTGTGGTGTCCTGGGAAATGTTGGAACACCTGCGTAAGGGAGTCAGCTACCATCCGGCTGGTGAAATCAAACACGTGGGTGATGGTTTGCCGGTGATTTTAATTCAAACTTCTCGGCCCAAGGCGAAGACTGTAATTGAAAGAATTGAAACAGCAGGTGGATTGAGAGCAATTTGTTTTAATCCAGGTGCCGACCCCTTCGATGGCGATCGCTACGACCTGGGTTTATTACAAACTCAAAATGGCGAATTGTTCCTATTCGGTGAATTTTTAGACGAAGATCCGATTCATGTAGAAGCCCGAAAGAAATGGAATCAACGGTGTAAAAATACTAAGGGCTACTGTGGCTTAATCATTGCTAAAGGCTTAACGGGAGCTTCCCGTGGCAATCCTCAGTTACGAGATATGATGGCTTTGTTTGAAGCGCGATCGCTTTCACCAAAAGATTTAGGTATTGGCACTCTCCAACTGATGCCCCAATTTAAACTTTGAATAGTTGCACCAATTGCTGCAATCCTTAAATCTCAAATTATAAGTATGAAAAATTAAGTCAATGTGTATTTGATTTACATGTTAACTGAAATTGCACTTGGGAGGGGAAAAGGGAAAGGCTTTCTTTACCTTTTAAAATTTACCGAAAAAAGCAGAGGGCAGGAGGTAGGATAGCGCAGCGTTAGCGAGTTTGCGAGCGTCGGCAGAAGAAATGATTCCTGCCCTCTGCCTCCTACCTTTCTTTGTAAAAATACTCAGGGTTATCGCATTTGTACATAGCTCACCTTTAAATGATTGGAAGTTAACTTTACCTCAATTTCATGAAGTACCTATATTTTCATCGTTTCCCAGTTATTTTTATTGGGATGTTTTCAGTATAAATAGCTACGAACTACCTACGAATTACCTGCAAAGTTGGGTTTAATCAAACCTAGCTGACAGTCTTAGATAGCGGAATCTTTTTTACAAGTTTTGCAGTTTAGCATCTTGTTTATATATCAATATCATTAAGCAAAGGTTCAGATGTATATCTTTTTCTTTGTAAGTTTTTTATAAAGGATAAAAATGAGATTGTTTAGTCTCTAAATGAAGATTATTTAAAGTGCGGAAATAATGGCTATAATAAACACACCAGCAAAAAACATTGAAATATACAATTGTTTTTACGGGTATACTTACCAAATACAAAATGATTGAAAATCAATACTTTTTTGAAAATGATTTATCTCTTAGTTTAAATCTAAGAAGAAGGTTTGTTGTCAATTTTTTAGCGCCATAATTGGCTAAAAATGATTTTACTAACCTCTAGATAGATGAATACAAACAATGGAAAAAATCTCTGGGTTGAAATTAAACTATATCGCTAGAGGGAAGATAAAAAATAGGCAAAATTTCATCGTATCTTTACGGGAAGTTATTGTAAAAGCATGAAACAAAACTAAAATATTATTATCGGCAACAGTCAACTAACATCATAACTATTACGGGCTAATTCATCTGTGTAAAATTACAGATAATGCTGTAAAATTTTACCAATGCGCTGGGCTATTGACACCCAGTAAACTGAGTTTTCTCCTCTTTTTTCTGGTTAATATATTGGCATGTAAAAGCAATGAGCTTGATTGAGGGAAGCCAAAAATCATAGCCATTCAAGTCGCTCTTAACTTATTGGGTGCAGATGGGTGTTTGTTATGGAGCGATCGCTTATTTGCCTACTTCATAGGGGATTATTCACGATCTACAAATACCACTCTAACCTGCGTGTAAGGTAGCATTTCAGCATAATAATGATTCTGAAAGCCTCATTTTATGGTGTTTTAGCAGATATTCTCTCTGAGTGGGTTTGGCAAGCTTGCTCAAGAGATAAGGTCGAATGCTTTCAATGAAGAATAACTTTGGAAATCTTAATTGAGCCAACATTAGGTGTCTCAATTCATCCATCAAATTTAATTCTCAGGCTTTACTCATGCTGTTAGGAGGGTTATTATCTTCAAAAGCAACAATGTGCTTTTTCTGCTGTCGCAATAGTAACCAATTAAAGTGTAGTTCTTTGATTTTTTTAGAAAATGATGAATCCTTGGACAAAACGAATATTTTTAATATTAATGATATGACTTGTTTCCTGAGACAAACTCTGATAATGTTATCGGTTCCCTCTTTACTTAGACTCTTTCGACAACCTAAAATATACAGCAGATAGCATGATAATGACAAATAAAAAATGGGCGGTTAAACGTATAACAGTCAATCTCGCAACACAGGAAGCGGAAAAACTGGAAAAATATTGCCAACAAACAGGTAGACCCGCAACCGATGTGATTCGTGAACTGATTAGAAGTTTGCCTGTTTCCGAAGACGGCAAATAGGTAAGAGGATGCTTTAAGTACTTATCCAGATAACTGCTTTGCCACCAAAAAATAGCTATCATACCTTTTTGAGTCCACGGCTATGGACAATACTTTGTCTAGCTGATACAGACGCGAGAAAAACGCGTCTGGTAATCTTTAGGGACTAAAAAAAGTGATCAAAGAGGTTTTAGTATCAACATTGCCATAACTTAATATGCTGGTGGAGTTGATATTAAGTAGCAAATTCCGACACCAACCCAGTTACAATCTGTAAAGAAACTGAAAAGGAACGACGGAATGCGCGTTGCAATCGTAGGTGCGGGACTGGCTGGACTAGCAACCGCAGTAGATCTAGCTGATGCTGGTTGTGAAATCGAGATTTTTGAGTCTCGTCCGTTTGTGGGTGGTAAAGTTGGCAGTTGGGTCGATGGAGATGGCAACCATCTAGAAATGGGGTTGCATGTATTTTTTGGGTGCTACTACCAACTATTTGACTTGATGAAGAAAGTGGGGGTGTTAGAAAACTTACGCCTCAAGGAACATACCCACACTTTTATTAATAAAGGGGGGCGCACCGGTGCTTTGGATTTTCGCTTCCTCACAGGTGCGCCTTTCAATGGCTTAAAGGCATTTTTTACTACTTCTCAACTATCGTTGCAGGATAAACTGCAAAATGCGATCGCTTTGGGTACTAGTCCGATAGTTCGAGGATTGGTAGACTTTAATGGGGCGATGAAAACCATCCGCAATTTAGATAAAGTTAGCTTTGCCGACTGGTTCCGCAGTCACGGTGGGAGCAATGGCAGCATTAAGCGTATGTGGAACCCCATTGCCTACGCATTAGGATTTATTGATTGCGAAAATATGTCTGCTCGTTGTATGTTAACCATATTCCAGCTATTTGCAGTTAGAACTGAAGCTTCAGTTTTGCGAATGCTGGAAGGTTCACCATCTGAATATTTACACAAACCCATTCTGGAATATCTCGAAGTTAGAGGCACGAAAGTTTACACGCGTCGGCAAGTCAGGGAAATCCAGTTTACAGAGTCAGACGGACAAACCCGCGTCACTGGTATAGTAGTTGCCCAAGGTGATACCGTAGAAACTATCACCGCGGATGCTTACGTTTTTGCTTGTGATGTTCCAGGAATTCAACGCATCCTCCCCAACGAGTGGCGTAAGTGGTCAGAATTTGACAATATTTACAAACTGGATGCAGTGCCAGTGGCTACAGTGCAGTTACGCTTCGATGGTTGGGTAACAGAATTGAACGATGGAAAGGAACGTAAACAGCTAAATCATGCGGCTGGAATCGATAATTTACTTTACACAGCCGATGCTGACTTTTCTTGTTTTGCGGATTTGGCGTTGACTAGCCCTGCTGATTATTATCGCCCAGGACAGGGGTCTTTGTTACAACTAGTGCTGACACCGGGAGATCCGTTTATTGCACAAAGTAATGAAGCGATCGCACAGCATGTCCTCAAGCAAGTTCATGAACTATTTCCCTCGTCGCGGGAACTAAATATGACTTGGTATAGCGTAGTAAAACTTGCTCAGTCTCTCTACCGAGAAGCGCCAGGTATGGATGCGTACCGTCCCAACCAAAAAACACCAGTGGATAATTTCTTCCTTGCAGGGAGTTATACTCAGCAAGACTACATCGACAGCATGGAAGGAGCAACTATTTCTGGGCGGCGTGCGGCCAAAGTGATTTTGGAGAGTTTGAAGAATTGACATAGACACGGAGTGGCTTGCCACAGGCTACCGCGTTCGCGTAAAGGGAAGGGCGCAAAGGGCCCGTACTCCTGCAAACAAGCAAGCTACGCAAAGCGTCTCGTAGAGAAGGAAAAATAGATCATGTCAGATTGGTTAGAGCATACTGTGCAGGTAGAAGTAGAAGTTCCTATAGATTTAGTATGGAGCCTCTGGTCTGATTTAGAGCAAATGCCTCGGTGGATGAAATGGATTGATTCGGTGAAAATTCCCCCAGAGAATCCAGATATATCTCTTTGGAAATTAAAAACTGGCAGTCTAGAATTTAATTGGCAATCCCGAATTCTTAAAGTTATTCCCAATCAAATTATCCAATGGGAATCGATTGATGGTTTGCCCAATCAAGGAGCAATTCGCTTTTACGATCGCCACAATAGTAGCATTGTTAAAATGACCATTTCCTATGCGATTCCTGGCATTATTGGCAAAATTATGGATAACTTATTTTTGGGACGGATAGTTGAATCGACGATTCAAGCTGATTTGGAAAGGTTTAAAGAATATGCGCTGAATATTAAAGCTAATTGATACATAATTGATATCAATACTTGTCGGTTAAGGGGAAAAGGAGAATGGGAAAGGGGAAAGAAAAAACTTTTAACCTAAACTCAGTAATCTTTTCCCCAAACCAAATTCCAGTTTAAAATCCAAAACTCCAGCAGTATTGGGATTAATTTTAGGCTACTTGCTGTGGCTGAGATTTCACTAATTCACCAGGAGCAAATACTCCATTCTCTGTAATAATTGCTGTAATCAACTCAGCTGGAGTGACATCAAATGCTGGATTGTAAAACTCTACACCCGCAGGTGTGAGAATAGTATCACCAACTTGATAGATTTCTGTTGGTTCGCGTTCTTCAATGGGAATTTTGCTGCCATCGGCTAATTCAAAATCAACGGTGGAAAGGGGTGCAGCCACAAAGAAGGGTATATTATGAGCTTTAGCTGCGATCGCAACACTATATGTACCAATTTTATTAGCAGTGTCGCCATTAGCAGCAATTCGGTCAGCACCCACAACTACAGCATGAATCAAACCCTGTTTCATGCAATGGGCTGCCATATTATCAGTAATTAATGTAACTGGAATACCTTCTTGGACACATTCCCAAGTAGTGAGTTTTGCACCTTGTAAGCGGGGACGGGTTTCATCGGCAAATAAACGCTCCAAACGTCCTTCCCTCCAAGCAGAACGCACCACACCCAAAGCAGTGCCATAGCCAGCTGTCGCTAATGCCCCGGCGTTACAGTGAGTAAGTAGCCTTAGCTTTTCTGGGGTATTAGGTAACACTGCCAAACCATGATCGCCAATTGCTTGACAAGTTTGCAAATCTTCAATATTAATCGCTTGGGCTGTTTGGAAAAGGGTTTGCTTAATGTCTTCTACTGTTCCTAGAGTTTCGTTGGCGGCTTTGATCATTCGGCTAATTGCCCAAAATAAATTTACCGCCGTCGGACGAGTAGAACGCAACAACTGGGCTACTTTATCTAAGTCTTGCAAAAAATCGTGGCGATCGCTTGTTTCAATTTCTCTTGCACCAAGATACATTCCATAAGCCGCAGCTACACCAATTGCAGGCGCACCCCGGACAATCATGGTTTTAATCGCCCGCGCCATATCTTCACTGCGGTGAATTTCCACAAATGTATATTCGTTGGGTAAGCGAGTTTGGTCAATTAGTGACACTGAGTTGTTGTGCCAAATAACGGGATAAACTTGGTTTGGGGAAGGTGTCACGTTGCTTCGCTCCGAATTCAAAATTAAAAATTCAAAATTTAAAAGTCATAGGAAGATATTGGGTATTGAGGATTGGACATTTTCACCTCTTCCCCTACTTCTTCCTCATCTTGGGACTATTTGGGAAAGTAGGCAATAATCATAGCAACTTCAGGATGATTGCGAGCGATCGCTTCTGGTATTCGACCAAAAAGTGAAACTAGTTGAGTTTTCTGTTCAACAGTCCCGTTTAACACTAGCAGATCGTTGGTTTTGAGTAAACGAGAAACTTGCTGCACAAAATTGCCTCGCACTTTTTGAATTGGTGTATCTTCTGGCAATCCGGTTTTAGTCAAATCGATATCTACTCCTTGTTTTGTGACAACTTGCAAAAGTTGTACGGTAGCTTTGAGTTCCGTTGCCAAACTTTTGACTAATTGAATACTTTCTCCAAAAGAACTAGCATAAGTTTGTTGGGTGGTGAAAGCCAGAAAGACTCGTGTTGTATGCTCAATTGGCAAGGGGAATCGAGTTACCAAAACAGGCACCGTACTGCGATTCACAATCTTGTCAATGACACCGCCAAAGAGATTTTCCTGATAAGTAGAGTAACCTTTCCAGCCGCAGACAATCACACTGGCCTGCTTTTCTTCTGCTACACGAGCAATTCCCTTATCAATTGATTCGTCAATCCGACCAATGGGACTAACATTGACCACGGCAGCATGGGCAATCATTTCTGCGGTTGATAGTAATTGGCTTTGTCTGGCTTTGTCCCCTGGAGAAATTGGGGAACTTTGTTCTAGTAAAATATGGAGTGGTAATAAAGTCCCGTCTGCTGATTTTGTTAAGAGTATTGCCAACTTCAGCAAGTTATCTTCAGTGCTAGGGTTGGCAACTGGTACTAAAACGCGATCGCCTAGATTTCCTAACTGATGACTTTCAATACTAGTTTCTCCTGGCCTGATTTTTTTCCCCCACCGATCTGTCACCCAAGGAGAAGCAATGCAGGTAACTAAGATCATGGCGATCGTACCATTCACTGTTAACTGATCGACCAACTCGATTTTGTAAGCAACAGTGATTGCAGCTAGGGTAGAGGCTGCCTGAGCTACTGATAGCCCAAACATCAACATGATATTGTCAAAGTTGAATCCGAATAACTTGCCCGAACCCCATGCAGGAATGAACTTAGCGATAATGGCAACAGTTACCATAACAGCGGATACTAGAAGCGATCGCGGTTCTTGAATCAGAATCAGGGGATTCACCAACATTCCCACAGAAATCAAGAAAAAGGGTACAAACAGCGTATTTCCGATAAATTGAATCCGATTCATCAGAGGACTAAGTTGGGGAATTAGCTGGGTAATAGCAACTCCAGCTAAAAAAGCCCCAATAATCGGCTCAATTTGGATTAATTCTGCCCCATAGGAAACCACAAACAGGGTAGCTAGGACAAAAGTAAATTCTGCCCCTTCATCGTGTCCAAACCGCTGAAAGAACCAGCGACCAAGACGAGGTAGACCCCATAGTGTCAGAAATGTGTAGATAATTAGTGAAGGAATCAGGAATAACCAAAACTGTATGCTTAAGCTGCCTTGATGCGCTCTCACTACCACCGCTAAAACCAAAAGTGCTAAAACATTGGTGATTAATGTGCCTCCGAGAGTGGTCGTCAATGTCTGAGAGCGCATAATTCCCAATTTACTGACTATCGGTAGTGCTAGTAGCGTATGGGAAGCAAAACAAGAAGCAACTAAAATGGCAGGTAATACACCATAGCCAATGGCCATCATGGCTGCGGTACCTAATACCATCGGCACACCAAAGGTAGCTAATCCGAATATGATTGCTTTATCAGCGTTATATTTCAGATCATCCAAGCTAGTTTCCAGTCCTGCCATGAACATGAGAAATAGCAAACCAACTGTGCCTAAAAGCACAATTGTGTTATCTCGTGCCAATAATCCCAGTCCATTTGGCCCGACTACAACACCGGCCAAAATTAATCCGACAATACCCGGTAGTTTGATTTTTTCAAATAGCAGGGGCGCGATTAGCATAATCCCCAACATCATCAGAAAAACCGGTACTGGGTCTTTAATTGGTGTAGATAATACAGAAGCTAGTAAAAAATTTGTCATACTCTGCTCTAGAGTTGCGTTAACATCTGAATTTCATCCGAGAGCGTTAATGGGACAAAGCCCAATGTAGGCACACTCATACTTTGGCAATAGATTTAATATTGTTTGATATGGCCATGTTGCATAGTTAGCATGAATATTTTTAAATTAATAGTGGTAAATGCTAGCACAGTACGGCGAAAATAAATCACTCATTTCAAATGTCTGAAACCCTTGCAAAAATGGTAATTACGTTAACGATCAAGCGTCCGTAGGAGCATCATTACGAATTACGGATTATGAATTATGCAAAGTAGTACTAGCGACTTAACTCTATACTGCTTAGTATTTATATGCAATACACTGTGGTAAGAAAAAGTATCTACGGCGTGTTTTCAAAGTTGCGTGGATGTTAAATTGTGTATTCAATCACTCGTAGCAGTATTGGTTGACAACCTTTTTTTCTAAGCTTGCCCGATTGATAAATATATGACAGGTAAGAGCCGTCTTCTAAAGGTTGTTCTGCAAGAAATTTCACATTGGCAGGAATTCTTCCTAAATTGGTTTCAGTACATCACTACTTTGTATATCTGGAGACACCAATAAGAAGTCTTTGAGATGCACCACACGCTCATTTTTATTCTTGGGAAAATGCTTAATTTACAAGACTTTCAGGCTTAACTGAACCGTACTGGGTGATAGCGTAACGGTGGTGAGTCTGAGAACGAGCGATCGCCACTAACTCTTTAACAATCCAAAATCCAAAATTGTAAATCAAAAATAGTATTAGAAATTCCTAAGCATTTATATTTTCTAATTAAGGCAAGGTGATACTAGTACTTTTTTAAGCTAGTTTTGAGGGTTTGTAGTAAAGACTTTAGTCCTTACTACAAACTTGATTATCTATCAATTGAAAGTTGACAGAGTACTAAGCAATCAGACTAAAATTGCTACTACTCAAAGTAATATTAGGATTCCCCAAACGGGCAAACTCAAACACTGTTCCTGTACCCAGAACGTTGCCATCTTGGTTATAGAATAAGCTGCCACTACTTTGGCTAAAGACAATACGCGCATTACTAGCGTTGACGAATTGATTACCAGTGACAACTGCAAAGTCAGTTAAAGCCTGACCCACAGTATTAGTAACAGTATTGAAGGTGGTTTTACTCAGCACAATCTGGTCTTGTCCGGCTTCAAAGTCAGTGATGGTATCAATACCTAAGCTTGTGTTAAACACACTATTACTTTGGAACAGATATTTATCACTACCAATTCCACCTGTAAGAGTATCATTACCATTACCTCCCAAGAGGGTGTCATTTCCTGCTAACCCTTGGAGTTGGTCATTTCCATCACCACCAATTAGAGTGTTATTCAGTGTATTGCCAGTGAGAATATCATTACCTGTGCCACCCGTTGCATTTTCAATAACGTTGTTGGCAGAGAGAATGAGTTTGAGATTGCTATTAACCGTTTGCGAAGTTGTGACACCTAAATTTAGGTTGACGGCAACTGTAGTACCGCTAAAGTTAATAGTGTCAGTACCACCTGTTGTGGTTTCTATAATTGTGTCCGTTCCCAAGGCACTATTAGCTACAAAAGAATAGGTATCATTTCCTGTTAATCCTTGGAGTCGGTCATTTCCGCCACCGCCAATTAAAGTGTTATTCAGTGTATTACCAGTGAGAGTGTCATTTCCTGTGCCACCCGTTGCATTTTCAATAACGTTGTTGGCAGAAAGAATGAGATTGAGATTGCTATTAACTGTTTGCGAAGTTGTTACACCTAGATTTAGATTGACCGCAACTGTAGTACCGCTAAAGTTAATAGTATCAGTACCGCCTGTTGTGGTTTCTATAATTGTGTCAGTTCCCAAGGCAGTATTAGCTACAAAAGAATAAGTATCATTTCCTGTTAAACCTTGGAGTCGGTCATTTCCACCACCACCAATGAGAGTGTTATTCAGTGTATTACCAGTGAGAGTGTCATTACCCGTGCCACCCGTTGCATTTTCAATAACGTTGTTGGCAGAGAGAATGAGTTTGAGATTGCTATTAACCGTTTGCGAAGTTGTGACACCTAGATTTAAATTGACGGCAACTGTAGTACCGCTAAAGTTAATAGTATCAGTACCACCTGTTGTGGTTTCTATTATTGTGTCGGTTCCTAAGGCAGTACTCGCTACAAAAGAATAAGTATCATTTCCTACGCCACCATACAAAGTATCATTTCCAGCATCACCTGATAATCTGTCATCTCCTTGTTCGCCAAACAAACTGTCATTTCCATCATCACCAAGAAGGGTATCGTTACCGAAACCACCAAACAAATCATCATTTAAAAAAGTTCCTGTGATGGTGTCATTTACAACTGCACTCTTGAAAATGAAATCACTAGCTTGTAATTGACTTTTGCTAATGCCGTTGATTTGAAGTCGATAATAATAATCGCCATCGGCAAGGCGATATCTTGTAGTAATGATGGCGTTACCAACTGTGTTATCACTTAACAGAAGTGACAAAGTATTGAAGTCACTGATGCCGATGGTACTCAGGTCAATTTTGTCTTCTCCTTTCTTAAAATCAGTGACGATATCTAAGTCTTGAACAAAACCAGAACCACTAAAGTTCTCTAAGACAAATTGGTCTTTTCCTGCACCGCCATACAAGGTATCGTTTCCTTCACCACCTGATAATCTGTCATCTCCTTGTTCGCCAAACAAACTGTCATTTCCATCATCACCAAGAAGGGTATCGTTACCGAAACCACCAAACAAATCATCATTTAAAAAAGTTCCTGTGATGGTGTCATTTACAACTGCACTCTTGAAAATGAAATCACTAGCTTGTAATTGGCTTTTGCTAATGCCGTTGATTTGAAGTCGATAATAATAATCGCCATCGGCAAGGCGATATCTTGTAGTAATGATGGCGTTACCAACTGTGTTATCACTTAACAGAAGTGACAAAGTATTGAAGTCACTGATGCCGATGGTACTCAGGTCAATTTTGTCTTCTCCTTTCTTAAAATCAGTGACGATATCTAAGTCTTGAACAAAACCAGAACCACTAAAGTTCTCTAAGACAAATTGGTCTTTTCCTGCACCGCCATACAAGGTATCGTTTCCTTCACCACCTGATAATCTGTCATCTCCTTGTTCGCCAAACAAACTGTCATTTCCATCATCACCAAGAAGGGTATCGTTACCGAAACCACCAAACAAATCATCATTTAAAAAAGTTCCTGTGATGGTGTCATTTACAACTGCACTCTTGAAAATGAAATCACTAGCTTGTAATTGGCTTTTGCTAATGCCGTTGATTTGAAGTCGATAATAATAATCGCCATCGGCAAGGCGATATCTTGTAGTAATGATGGCGTTACCAACTGTGTTATCACTTAACAGAAGTGACAAAGTATTGAAGTCACTGATGCCGATGGTACTCAGGTCAATTTTGTCTTCTCCTTTCTTAAAATCAGTGACGATATCTAAGTCTTGAACAAAACCAGAACCACTAAAGTTCTCTAAGACAAATTGGTCTTTTCCTGCACCGCCATACAAGGTATCGTTTCCTTCACCACCTGATAATCTGTCATCTCCTTGTTCGCCAAACAAACTGTCATTTCCATCATCACCAAGAAGGGTATCGTTACCGAAACCACCAAACAAATCATCATTTAAAAAAGTTCCTGTGATGGTGTCATTTACAACTGCACTCTTGAAAATGAAATCACTAGCTTGTAATTGGCTTTTGCTAATGCCGTTGATTTGAAGTCGATAATAATAATCGCCATCGGCAAGGCGATATCTTGTAGTAATGATGGCGTTACCAACTGTGTTATCACTTAACAGAAGTGACAGAGTATTGAAGTCACTGATGCCGATGGTACTCAGGTCAATTTTGTCTTCTCCTTTCTTAAAATCAGTGACGATATCTAAGTCTTGAACAAAACCAGAACCACTAAAGTTCTCTAAGACAAATTGGTCGTTCGCTGCACCGCCAGATAAGGTATCACTTCCAGCACCACCTGATAATCGATCGTTTCCACCTAGTCCAGAAAGGCTATCATTACCGTTTAAGCCTTGAATAGTATCATTTCCAGAAGTGCCGACTAAATTATCGTTATTGTTTGTTCCTACAATAGCCATACTTTTACAGTCCTTTGAATATTGGAATTCGGTTTGATTGTTGAAAAAGACCAAGACAAAAGAGGGGGTTCAACGATTGAAGTTAAACCCATGAAAACTAGAAAGCGATCGCTTGCTACTAAATTGATATTGCTAGTGAATTGATGGTATAAGAATCGTAGTAATTAACTAGATTAAGTATACAGATAATAAAGCGATAAAAATTAATTTAAGTAATTATTTAATACCTGATAGTTTTCGGTAATTGATTAAGGTTTAACCAAACATCATATTACGGATATTAAACTTGTCGTTTTCAAAAGGGAATCGCCCACACCTGAGTAACAAGTATGGGCGATTTATTCTACAAAGAATTAGCTAAACCACAGCAGATACTTGCTGTTTAAAGAAAGCTTGCAAAACTCTCTCTGCTATTTGATGGCTAGTTAAACCTAGTTCTGTTTTAGATTCATTGGGTTCAGCATGATCTACTAACACATCTGGTACACCGAATCGTTTCACAGGAACTAGAATCTCTGCATCCATTAAAGCTTCTGCGATCGCACTACCAAAGCCACCCATGACACAGCCTTCCTCTAAGGTGACAACGCGGCCGATTTTCTTAGCTAAAGGCAAAATCAACTCGGTATCTAAAGGCTTCACAAAACGGGCATTAATTACAGTTGCTTCAATGCCATGTTCGCTGAGAATTTCAGCGGCTTGCATTCCTGGATAAACCATTGTGCCATAAGCGACGATTAACACGTCATCGCCTGTACGCAGAATCTCGCCTTTGCCTATTTCCAAAGGTTCCCAACCTTCTTCCATCAGGGGAACGCCGTAGCCATTGCCACGCGGATAGCGCATGGCGATGGGGCCACTGGTATGATTAACACCAGTTACTACCATGCGTTGCAGTTCTGCTTCGTCTTTGGGTGCCATGATTGCTATGTTGGGAATGCAACGCAGATAAGCAATGTCATACATACCTTGGTGGGTGGGGCCATCAGATCCGACAATTCCTGCCCGATCCAAGCAGAAGAATACTGGCAGGTTTTGGATGCAGACATCATGAATTATCTGATCGTAAGCACGTTGCAGGAAGGTGGAATAAATAGCCGCAACGGGGCGCATTCCTTCGGTTGCAAGTCCTGCTGCTAGGGTGATTGCATGTTGTTCAGCAATGCCGACATCAACATATTGATTGGGCAATTTGGCCTGAAGTTTATCTAAGCCTGTTCCCGTTGCCATCGCCGCAGTAATGCCGACGATTTTTGGGTTTTGTTCGGCAAGTTTTACCAGAGTGTGAGAAAAGACTTTGGCATAAGCCGGGGGTTTGGGTTTATTGGAAGGAATGGCTTTGCCAGTTGCTACGTTGAAGGGGCTTTGGGCGTGGTAGCCAACTTGATCTAGTTCAGCAATTTCATAGCCTTTGCCCTTGATTGTTGCTACATGTACCAAAACTGGGCCTTGTATCTGATGTGCCTGTTGGAATGTGGCAATCAATTCTTCGAGATTATGACCATCTACTGGCCCAATGTAGGTAAAGCCGAGTTCTTCAAAAACTGCACCTACCTTGGGAACAGCCAAGCGCTTCATACCTTCCTTGATGCGTCCGAGTTCGGGAGACAGGGATTCACCCACAAAGGGAATTTGCTTTAACTGTTCCTCAAGATTATCTTTAATAAATTGCACCGGTTGGCTGAGGCGCATTTTGTTGAGATAGCGGGGAATCGCGCCGACGTTGCGGGATATAGACATGTCGTTGTCGTTGAGAACAACCAACAGGTTAGTTTTCGGCATGTGTCCAGCATGGTTGATGGCTTCTAAAGCCATACCCCCAGTCAGCGCCCCATCGCCAATAACAGCAACGGCTTTAAACTTTTCGCCTTTCAAGTCTCGCGCTAAAGCCATACCCAATGCCGCTGAAATACTTGTAGAAGCGTGTCCAGCCCCAAAGTGGTCAAACTTGTTTTCACCGCGTTTGAGATAACCTGCAACTCCGTCTTTTTGTCTGAGGGTGTGAAAGCTATCGTAACGTCCTGTAAGCAGTTTGTGGGGATAAGCCTGGTGTCCTACATCCCAAATCACTTTATCCCGATCTAAGTCCAGTGTTTGGTAAAGTCCTAGTGTTAATTCGACAACACCCAATCCTGGCCCCAAGTGTCCACCATTAACCGCTACCGTTTGGAGATGCTTATCTCGAATCTGACGGGCAATCTGTTGCAGTTGGCGAACAGATAAACCGTGCAACTGATTAGGATGGGTGATTTCGCTCAGATGCATATTATAGGGTTTTCCTCTCTAACTTCTAGTCTCGGTATTTTGATTTTCCCACGGTCGGGTTGTCCACAGAATCAAACTCTTACATTGTTACTAAGTTGTAGTGGAAAGTATAACTTCGTAATTGATAATGGTGAAAAATTTGTTACCCATTAACAATTCGTCAAGTGAGGTTGCAATCAATTAAAGCTACAACACATTTGTCAATAAGCAATACTACTTAAAAGTAGCCTGTAGCACGTATAGAAAAACAAGTTTTTCAGAAGCAATTTGCGGAAATATCCTAAGCGGATTCTTAAATCTTAACCTTTAAAGTTAGTAAAAAAGAAAGTTAAATATTTTATTTTTAACTATCTATCTAGGATAATTCCTGATAAATATTTAACAATTGTTTCTTCTCTTCTTCAGTGATAGCAGTTAGTTTTCTGAGCGATCGCTAGTTCATACGGACGCAGTGATAACGTATGTAAAAATACTTGCTAGTTTGATATAACTTCGGTATTTATTTAGCTTAAACAGCAAGATTTCCGACTTCTCTAAGAAATCGGAAATCTGAGGTTTTCGATTTTCACAAATCCAATAGGATTGCTATATCTATTCTCTATTGACCAAAAGCATCCTTGATGCTGTCTACAGTACGTTCAACAACATTCTTAGTGTCGTCTACTGCTTTTTTAGTCCGAGCGGCATCTTCGTCTGCTCTTTTCTGAATTGTAGCCGCATCTTTCTTGGCTTTGCGCTCAACAAAACTACCATTGTCTGTTGCTTGGTCAACTTTATTGGCATTGCTCTTGGCAGCTTGCTTAACTTTATCTGCCGTATCTTCGATGAAATTTTTGGTTCGTCCAGCATCTTTACTGGCTTTTTCTTGAGCGCGATCGCCTGCATCTGACGATGCAATCAGGGTTGCAGCGGGATCAGCCATTGCTGAAGTGTTCGAGAAAAATGCACCTTGCCAAACAAAAGCGATCGCTAACATACAAAACAGTGTTGTGGCCATCCAGCGTTTTACCGTGGAAAGCTGTTTTGCAACATAATTTGATTTCATACAATACAATCTCATGTGATGTAGTATACTATTTTTACTTCATTTAGCTTATTAGCCATATCGATCCTTAGATAGAGGTTCTAGCGTCATTAGTTATTAGATGAATTCACTATTTTGATAGATTGAATTTTAAGCTTGGAAGATTTTTGACAATTATTGGCGGATGGGATTCACTACTACAAAAGCAAAATCCACCGGCATGGACTAATTTCAGGAGGCAGGAGGATAAAGGCAGGAGGCAGGAGGTAACCCACCCTTAAAAGAGTGGGATTGAAGCAAGGACGTTTTATACCTAGCTGCAAGCAGTCTCAGTATAATTATTGCTTTGAACTGGGCTTTAGACCCAGAACTAAAGTTTTAATTGATACTTCTTACCTCCTGCCTTCTGCCTTTCTTCGGTAAAATCAAGAATTTCAAACCCATGCAGGTGTATTTTGCCTGTGTAGCAGCGACTTTTCGGCTGCCTGCTGAAGCATCACGTTGGCATCAATTGCTGGATGCGCTGTGGCTCCTCTCCCAGCCAATCTGGATTTTGGGCAGTGCTGTCGAAAATTGACGAGGTTTTGAAAGGTTCAAACTCGCCGCTTGATGCCACTTCTGCTGTTTTTGCTAAGAGCGATCGCACCTGTTCGTCATTCATTGGCTGGAACGTCCGCACTGCTTCAAAGGCTTGCTCTAAAATCTCCATACTGTCAATTCCGGTAATCACAACCGATGTAGGCAGATTCAAAGCATAATGTAAACATTCAATTGGCGTTACAGTGTTTGACCGCAAAAGAATACCGTTCGCCAAGCTTTTCATCCCCAGAACACCAATGTTTTGTTTAACCAGTTCTGGTAGAACTAGTTTTGCAAAGCTTCGGTAGTGAGCATCCATCACATTTAGCGGCATCTGCACTGTATCAAATTTAAAGCCATAAGTAGCTGCAACTTCCAGTGTATGCAGATGAATATGGGGATCTTTGTGCCCAGTAAAGCCGATGTATCGGAGTTTGCCAGCTTCCCGCGCCTCAATTAAGGCAGCATTCGCTCCTTCTTTGTCAAAGATTCGATGGGGATCTTCGTATCGAATAATTTCATGGTGCTGCACAAGATCGATGTAATCAACTTGCAGACGTTGAAGTGATTCGTCTAGCTGTCTTGTTGCTTCTTTCTTAGAACGACCGTCGATTTTCGTCATCAGGAACGCTTTGTCTCGATAGCGATCGCGCAGCGCTTTTCCCATGCGAATCTCACTAACTCCACCGTTGTAATCCCAACTGTTATCCATAAAGTTGATGCCACGATCAATGGCTGTTCTAACAATGCGGATAGCCAGTTGTTCATCAATGTGCTTCAAGCCGATGTGCCAACCACCCAATCCAATAGCGGAAACTTTTTCTCCCGTATTGCCGAGAACTCGGTATGGCATTTCTAAATTTGGCATACTTCTTGACATGTATTCTCCAAGTCTATCAGCTATTACTTAAGTACATATAGCTGTGCTAATTGAAACACAAGGAAAAGTTAATAATATCTTGCTGAAGAGACACTTTTTGATCCAATCAAGAAAATACTCAGGAAGCCAAAATACCGATGGCGATTTAGGATTTGTGAGGTAAAGAATTGAGATTATTGTAGAGACGGCGATTCATCGCGTCTCTTGCCTGTGATTCATCGCGTCTCTTGCCTTAACCGAGCAGTATTGAGGGCACAGCATTGCTCATTGGTGTCAACTTAAGCTAGAAATAGCTGCGCTGC
>NZ_JAWJTF010000030.1:0-29911 GCF_048836525.1 Nostoc sp. CALU 546 | reverse complement strand
CTGGCGGACGTGCGGTTTCGCGTTAAGTTGACACCAATGAGCAATGCTGTGCCCCTACAACATATTTGGTTCAAATAAATGAAAATTGTTGTAAAACATCAACCAACATTTATTTTCCACTATAGAAAAAGGCAATTTCTTTCTCTTTTAGGGGTGCGAAGCCAGCATCTACAAGTAGTTGGTCGAGTTCTGCTTGAGGAATGTGTTTTGCACCAATTCGCACAATGCGCGATCGCATAGTATTAGATACACCACTACGCTGTCTATTGCCTTCTAGCGCCATGACTTTACCATAGAGTTCTAGCTTGGCAGGCGGAATGGGAGAACCATCAAAATCAATTCCCTGTGCGATCGCTTCATCAATAGCATCGGCACCTGTAGTGGTTTGATTCCCTGAGTTAGTTTCGGTAGGCATGATAATTTTCTCCTCTTCGCTATGGGTAGATTTTACCAGCCTTGCTGACACCAAAGCTGCCTACTGCCCTCTGCCTCTCCTGATAAACCGTGGTTCATTACTGTTTTAACGTGGCGATCGCCACTCGCCACGTACTAGGCTTGATATGATTCCGACTTACCTATGCTTTAGTGAGAATTCTTTGGACAATTTGCACCCCAGTCACAGCCTGCCAAGCAAAAAGTCCCAAAAGCGTGAAATTTATTAAAATATGAGTTGCACGCGCCCAATTTGCTCCTTTTTGCATATAAGGAGACAAAGCAGCAGAAAATGCAATTAAACCTGTCATACCTAATCCTGCTAATAGGTGAGGCTGCACAAATAACTTACCGTTATTGATGTAAGTGACGGCCATCCCGCCGATCGCACCTGCCACCATCAAAGCTAGGAGTATAGAACCGATTTGGTAGTGTCTGACGTTATATCTACCTTTAATCAGTTCTTTCTTTTCTTCCCCCTGAGCATTTCTGGTACGCTGTAATTGCAGCCCCAAATAGGCGGCATAAATTGAGAGTACTAATAGCGCCCACATCAGCACCGGATGGAAGAAGTTTAGCCAATATTTTACCGATGCAGAAAGTTCCAGATTCATAGTGTTCTCGCCTAATTCTTAAATCTTCATAAAAATTAGCATAACTCTATTTTCTGTGCTTAAAGTTGCACAAATTGAAGAAGAATTCAGAAGTCAGAATTCAGGAGGCTCGTAGACTCGCTTTCCGCAACGCTATCAGTCGGGGATTCAGACGCTCCTGCGTCGCTAACGCTCTGCCATCCGCTTTTTCGGTCAGAATTAAGTCTGAATTCTGACTCCTGACTACTGAATTCTGTTCGATAAAAAGAGACTAAGAGATGAGGAGAGAAGACAGGAGTGAAGCCTCCCTTAGCCTTAATTTGCATCCAGTCAATAGATAGAATGCTTGCCAAGACTGCATTTCTTAATTTTTAATTTTTAATTTTTAATTTTTAATTGCATAACCCTCTTGCCAAAGTGGATAAACAATCTCAGACTAAATTTTGAGGGTAGACGAACAAAATCCCCTGTATGGGATCTCATCCATGACTGAAAATAACGATACTTTGCTGTTAAAAGCTGCTAAAAGCGGCGATATTAAGGGGTTGCGTAGGGTACTGACTGCTGGTGCAAGAGTGGACGCGGGCGATCGCCAAGGTACGACGGCGTTAATGTTTGCTGCCAATTTAGGCTACACAGAAATTGTGCGATCGCTGCTAGATGCTGGGGCAAATATCGACTTGCCCAGAAAACTCTATGGTTTGACAGCTTTGATGTTGGCGGCTAGTGCTAAACAGCTTGACATTGTGCAACTTTTACTATCTAGAGGTGCTGATGTCAATGCCACAAATGAAGATGGCAGCACAGCTTTAATGGCAGCAGTCCTCAAAGGTTATGTAGATGTAGTGCGAGTTTTATTAGCTGCTGGTGCAAAGGTAAATATCGCAGATCAAGATAATGATACTGCATTGAAAATCGCCGTTAAGCAGGGAAAAATAGAAGTTCTAGAAGCAATTCTCCAAACTGGTGTTTATGTCAACATCCAAGATGAGGAGGGTGAAACACTCTTAATGCTAGCGGCAGACTTAGGACATCTGGAAATTGTGGAAGCACTGCTAGCAGCGGGGGCTGATGTGAATGTGAAAAATCCTGATGGTGGAACTGCCCTATCAGCCGCCGCCGCCGCGGGACACAGTGCGATCGCCGCAGCTTTACTGGATCGAGGTGCCGAAATTAATCTCCAAGACCAAGATGGTGAAACTGCCCTACATCTTGCTGTTGTGGAAGGCTACATTGATGTCGTGCAAGTCTTACTTAACAGGAATGCAAATGTCCAAATTAGGAACCACCTGGGTGATACACCACTGCTTGTAGCAGCATTGCAAGGACATAGCCAAATTGTCGAGGCATTGCTGCATTCTGGCGGAGATATTAATGGGAAAAATCTTGGTGAATTACCTTTGACATTGGCTGCATCACAAGGACACACCCAAACAGTCAAAGTGTTACTAGAACATGGTGCTGATGCCAACACTGTGGGGGACGATGGCAAAACTGCTTTGATCAAGGCAACCGAACGCAAACACACAGAGATTATACATTTGCTGCTGGCAAAGGGGGCAGATGTGAATTTTCAAGACTCAGCGAGGGCAACATCATTGATGTGGGCTGCCTCAGCAGGTTATGGCGAAATTGTGCAGTTATTACTCCAAGCTGGGGCAGATATGAATTTGAAAAACCGGGGTGGTTATACTGCTTTAATGATTGCAGAATTTAATGGTTATAAGAATGTAGTGCGGAGTCTGCAAAAAGCTGGGGCACAAGAATAGCCATCTGAATTCTTCATCTAAAATATTTTCAGAAATATCTTGACAAATCATTAAATGAAGGTTAATTACTTAAATACCAAGGAAGTTTAAAACAACCAAGTCTAGACCTAAGAAACAAAGAAAGCAAAACCCCGTCGTAGCTGTTGTGAACTTGCTACGGCGGAGAAAAGAAAAATTAAAACGCCAAGAGGGAGCAGGCTAAATGCTTGCGTCACAAGGATAGAAAGAAAGCAAAAATGAAGAAGTAAATTTACCTTTTACTTTTTACCCTGTACCTTTTACTTTTTACCTGCTCTCTCCCTTGACGTTTCCTACTGTGCTAGATGTGCAAAATATATAGTTTTTGCTTGAGCAGAAAAGTATTCTAACGATCATTTTTTGTGTATTATCCAAAAGGCTGAATACAAACAATTTGCCAAAAAAGGTTGATATGCAACAATTTGGGCAATAGTTACGGAAAATCAAAGAAAAATAAATAAAAAATTAAATTTAGTAGAATTACTGTGGTGAATCCCCAGCCACCATAATTTTATTCATGACTTGACCCATGACTTGACCAAGCAAAAATGGCTGATGACTTTCAATAAGTAGTCCAGCTTGAGTAACCCATATTTGAAAACGCGGGACTTATAGGCTATGGAAGCTTTGTATCTCGCTGCACTTTCAGCTTTTAAAAATTCTTCCTTTTAAACTGGGTAATATCCAGAACTATGGCTCCTGAGCTTGTCATTGGCGCAGCCTCACTTAGAGAAAGAAAGTATTTCCTCCTGCCTCCTGCCTTCTGCCTCCTGTCTCCTGCCTCCTGTCTCCTGCCTCCTGCCTCCTGCCTCCTGCCTCCTGCCTTCTTTTATAAAATTTGCAGAACAACTAGTGTCATATCATCAGTGTTTTGCTTCCCATCACCAATGAATTGCTGAACTTGGTCAAAAAGGTAATCCACAATCTCCTCTGGCCCATTGCAGTACTTACAAGCAGTATTGAAGCTAGCGACAAAATTATCTTCATCGAAGCGATCGCCACCAGCGGCAGCAGCATCAGTCAAACCATCTGTATAGTAGATAATTGTATCTCCAGGTTCTAACTGTGCCTGGGCATCCTCATATTGGCTGTTAGCATCCAAACCGATTAGCATTCCGAGAGTATCTAAACGGCTGACAGTTTTTGTCGCTGCGTGCCACCACAAGGGAGGATTGTGTGCTGCATTGCTATAAGACAAAATTCGGTTATGGGGATTATATTCTGAATAAAATAGCGTTACAAAGCGGTGGGAATTTTCCAAATCCGCATACATAACTCTATTTAAGTTTTGCAGAATTCCTGCTGGGGAATTACCATGTAACACTTCTCCCCGTAACATTCCCCGCATCATCGTCATAATCAGCCCAGCGGGTACACCTTTGCCCATAACATCTCCAATAACCAAACCCCAGCGACTATTTTCCGTGCCGCCTTTGGTCTTGGACTGAATCTTATTGTGATTGGTAGCAATAAAGTCGTAGTAGTCTCCGCCAACGCGATTGGCAGGTTTACAGCGTGCCGCTAGGACTACACCAGGGATTGTAGGACATTGACGTGGCAAAAGCCGCCGTTGAATTTCTGCGCCAATTTCTAGTTCTTGGTCTAGGCGTTCTTTTTTTCTGAGTTCTACAGCTAGTTCATCGTTTTCGATCGCTACTGCTGTTTGGTCTGCCACTAACCTAACTAACTTTTGCCTAGTTTCTGTCCAACTATATTCCGGATCGCGGCTCAAAACATAGAGCCATCCCCGTTCTGTATGTTTCACCAGAATCGCCGTACCAAAGATTTGCACATCTGGCCCCAAATAGCGATGCATCTGGTCATCCAAAATCCCCGTGGCATTGGCTAGAGGCGCACTATTGGGCAAAAGCGTGATTTGACTACTGGCTATTTCTAGCGCTTTGCGGATATTCTTGCGCTGACCACTATCTTGCCAATGTAACTGTTCTAACCTGACTTGACCATTAGGTTTGTAGAGAAACAGAGCGCTGCCGTCTGCATCTGTCACTCTTGTTGCCATCAACGGTATCAGTTCCAAAAACTGATTCAAATTATTGAAACTTCTCAGGGCAAATCCTAAAGAACTTAGCAAATCTTGAATTTTGTTCTGTTCCCGGTGCAACCTTGCCACGAGTTCTTTAAGTGCTACGACTGGTGTGACATCTGTCGCGGCACTACTATTGCTGTCAGTGGGTTGAGAGGGCAGTTGAGACACAGGCACAGGTATTATTGCACTTTATATTGGCAGATTATTAGATTACTTATAAACTTTTTGGCTTTGGCATTGCTAAACCATATTTAGACAAGACTTGTCATTTTAGCAAGAGTATAAAGACGTAGCAGACAAATTTTATAAGTATTTTATTTGCTTATTGTATTTATGATGGAATATTAGCAATTCCAAATCATGTATTTTTAGTCCAAACCCAACCAGTAAAAATTACTAGTTTCGATGATAGTTCATAAAGATTTTCATTTTTCCATAACTTAATTTCCAAAGCATATCTCTAAAGTCATAAAAATACTTTGTTCAAAGAATAATTCCGAGTGACTGTTTGGAAAGATGTAACTAGGAGACTATAAGTCTTCTGAGTCAAAACCTCTAGTAGTTCTCCAATCAAGCTTAGTTTAGTAAAAAACCGACTTACACTCATTCCCAAACCTGAGAATATGTAAATAAGTCTTCAAATACTTAATTGGTATACCATAATTGCTGGGATAATTGCCAAAATCGAGTTTTTCCATTTTAATTTTCTCGTTTTGCGAATTCTGAGTTGCTGAAGATGCAAAACTTAAACGCATTGAAACGGAATAAAAATAAGATAACCCAATCTCGTGAGCCAGCAATAATACACTTAAAACATTAGCCTGTAATTGATTTTAGGGTTAAGCCATTTGGTAAGTGTAGGATAGGAATACAAAAGATGACACTAAATCTAAAAAAATATCCTCCAATAACTTTAAGTCAAAAACCAGAAAGAGTGTTCTTGTTTAACCATGAGAATTCAAACCTCTCAATTTACTAAAAAGATTTGTAGATACTTTCGCAAGTAGGAGATGAGAATACACCTGAGAGTGTTGAACCAGCTTACTTACACCAATTCTCTTTTTGAGTCCACAGTGAAC
Organism: Nostoc sp. CALU 546; assembly: GCF_048836525.1. Taxonomy (NCBI): domain Bacteria; kingdom Bacillati; phylum Cyanobacteriota; class Cyanophyceae; order Nostocales; family Nostocaceae; genus Nostoc; species Nostoc sp. CALU 546. The sequence goes on along the minus strand of NZ_JAWJTF010000030.1, from coordinate 23,973 downwards.
GATTCTCCGAAATGCTAATGTTCAGAAACCGTCCTTCTTTAGAGATAAGCGTTAGGCAAACAAATGACGCTCGTAACTCTACTCTTGATTCAGCTATATGCAGCCTGCCATATTGCTTCTCCGTAGGAGTACAAGTAGCCATAGCTAGCAACAGTCACCGAGGGAGGAGAACCCTCCCGCAGTGTCGCAACTAAATGCCCGTGTTGCTACATTTAAAAAGCCCATTCAGGGCATGGAAAAAGGACATTAGCTTGAAATTTTAGCAAAAGTCACCCATTTGTTGTAAGAAACTCATGTTTTTAGGACTTCAACTGTTTCTAGTTAGTTCAAGTGATAATACCAGATCAGTTATCCCTAAATTTATCAATTTGTCAAGAAAAATTTTTAACTTCAAATTTTTCAACTAGCCACTCAAGAGAGCTTCGACAAACTCATAGCTCGAAAAGGGACGCAGGTCTTCAATTCCTTCGCCAGCACCAATAAAGCGAATGGGTAAACCTAGCTGCTGCACAACTGCAAGGGCAACGCCGCCTTTAGCAGTTCCATCCAACTTGGTTAAGACAACGCCACTCAGTTGAGCCGCTTGGGAGAAAACTTCGGCTTGCCGTAGTCCATTTTGCCCTAAAGTGGCATCTAGAACCAAAAGAGATTCTACTTTGGCATTTGGGGCTTTTTTGTCGATAATTCGCCGGATTTTGCCGAGTTCATCCATTAAATTTTTCTTGTTTTGCAGTCGCCCTGCTGTATCTACTAGAAGTAATTCGGTTTGACGCGCTTGGGCGGCTGCGATCGCATCAAAGACAACTGCTGCCGGATCTGTATTTTTTCCAGGATTGGCAATTACATCGACGCCACTTCTACTACCCCAAACCTTCACCTGTTCCACAGCAGCGGCGCGGAAGGTGTCTGCCGCCCCAATCAAGCATTTATAACCAGATTTTTGTCCTAGATGGGCAATTTTGCCGATGGTAGTGGTTTTACCGGCACCATTCACCCCAGTGATTAACCAAATATTTAGGGTTTCTTTTTCTGGGGTAAAGCTAGTTTTGTGGGATGTTTTGCTCGGTGCATCCAGCATATCCCGCAGGATTTTTTTCAAGTAAGCGATCGCTTCTTCAGGTGCGGTAACTTCTTCTCGAAGTTTTGTCTGTAGGGCATTGATAATAAAGTCTGTCGCCTCTACACCCACATCAGCTTGCAGGAGCAATGCCTCAATTTCCGTCACAGCAGCCTGGTTAAGAGGCCCTTGACCAACGATCGCCTTCAGTTGGTTAAGAATACTACGACGAGTTTTGTCTAACCCTTGCCGGAGTTTTTTCAGCCAGGTAATTTCTTCAATAGAGACATCTTCTGGACTTCTACCTTGAGCGGCTAAAACTTTCGCCGACCAGACAAAGCCATCATCAAATAGCAGTCCGGGAATTTCCTCTCCTGTTTCTGAGGTTGTAGCTACTGGCTGTACTACCTCCGGTTCTGGAACTTCAATGGCGGTGGCTATTAGTTGTTCCAGCTTGGCTTGCCGTTCTGCCGCCGCCCTTTCTAAGAAGGATGGTGCTGTTGGCTGTGTTGCCTCTACTGTCGCTATTGGTTCGGTGGGTGTTGGTTCAACTTCACTTAGCGTTACTTCTGGGCTGGAGACATCCGGCTGATCAGTAGTTGCCGCGACTGAGGAATCTTCTGTAATTTTTTCCTCAGTCGCAGCTGGGATAACTTCTGGCTGTGTTGTTGCTACGGTTGTATTAACAAGTTCCTCAGTTGCTTCTGGTTCGGTAATTTCTGCAATTACCGTTTCTGGGGTTTCAGGTTGCACTGATGGTGCTGAGGTATCTGCTGAATCAGATGGGGTTTCTACTACCTCAGCTTGTTGTTTTTGCTGAATATTTTTGTAGGCAGCTTTAGCAAACGCCAACAAATCTGCTGTCGAATCTGGTGCAGTTTCAGCAGTTGGTGTTGACGTTTCGGCTGGCTCTGCTTGGGGTTCTTGTACAGGAGGAGTTTTTTCCTGTTTCTGATCAGAGGAATCGTTATGTTGACGACGGAACCAATTAAATACCATTGCAGCAGTATTAGTTATATGAGCTATAAGTTATAAGTTATGAGTTTAATTTAACTTTGCACTTTTTCTTGGGGTGGAAACTTCCGGGTTATCCTCACCTTTGGGCAGCAGTTTCCGGAAAATCGTTACAACAGAAGCTTCCCTGCGTGAACGCAGCGTCTTGAAGGGAGAGATTCCGCTCGGAGGAAGCCGCAGAAGCGGCTACAAATTTTTCTCCATAGCAGTGTATAGAAATTACGAATTACGCAGTGGTACTATGCTGTTTTTTTCTGCTCAGTGACTCGGCGCAAAACACCGTTAATAAATCGATGCCCATCGTCTCCACTGTATCGTTTGGCTAGTTCCACAGCTTCGTTGATGGCGATACTGTCTGGAACTCCTAAGAACTTCATTTCTGCAACGGCGATTTGCAAGATATCGCGGTCAATTTGGGCTAGGCGAGTTACTTGCCAATCTACTAAGGCAGCAGAAATGAGTTCATCTATAATATGTCGATTTTCATTGACGGTAATCACAAGCTCTTTCGCGTAATTCCGAACTCCCTTATCCTGATTAGCTAACTGAATCAATACTGGGAACTCAACTGCCGTACCCAACTGATTGATTGCTGTCTGGGTGCAAGCGATCGCTTCTTGAAGCATTGTTCTGGCAGAATTCAGGTCGGAAGCTCGAGTTTGGCTACTTAAAAGGCGATCGTTACTGCGTTGGAGTTCCCCTGCGGCATTATCGAGGGTATCTTGTACTTCTGTAGTCAGAGTGCGTACTGCTCCTAGCACCAACTTGGATACTAGTTGATCGTCTTCCAATTTATCTAATTTTTTTGGGTTGACTGGCAATTGGCTAAGGCTTAAAAGCGCCAATTCACGAGCAATTTGCTGGGGTTTACGAGGTTGCATAAAAGTGATTGGTGATTGTGCGAGAACTGATTAACTTGGCTGGACAAACTTACAAGTCTATCAATTTTGGCACAGTCAAACAACAACATTACGGATTTGCTTGTGACTTTGCCAGATTGATTTTAAGTTTCTTCAACGGGAATAGCTTGCTGCTTGATTTCGTTGTGTTTCACCTCCAAGGTTGACTCTTTGGGGAAAACCAAGGGTGTATTGGGGGCGACAATGCCACCTGATACAACTATTTTAAAGGCGTCTTCAATGGACATTGAGAGGTTTACCACTTCGTCTTCAGGAACGACTGCGTACCATCCAGTAGTCGGATTTGGAGTGGTGGGGATAAAAACACTTAGCACGGGGCGAGGCATTTGGGCTTGGATATCACTGCTAATTGCACCAGTGACAAAGGCGATCGCCCAAATTCCTCGGCGGGGATACTCTATCAAAATTACCCGGCGAAACTTGCCATTAGAATCTTTTAGTATTGTTTCTAAAAGTTGTTTGAGAGTTTTGTATACCTGTCCAGCTAAGGGAATTGCCTGTAAAAACCGCTCACCAAAATCTAGTAACCAGCGTCCAGCAATATTCCGAGCCATCAAGCCCATTAGAAGGATACACAGTAGTGGTACAGTTAATCCTACTAATAAATTCAGTAGATTTACTAAAAGTGGATTTAACCCATCAAAGGGATTTAGTTGTTTGGGAATTTGGGTGAGGAAGTTGATTACCCAAGTAGCAATGGTAATTGTCAGCCAGATAGTGGTTGCTAGGGGAATTACTACCAACAAACCAGCAATCAGGTCGTTTTTTAAGTCCTGTTTTAGGCGATCGATTACCAAGCTCCGATTCTCCTGTTTTAAGCTAGAGGAACTTTTGTTATTGGTATCCATACCAGCAGATTTGTCAAATTCAGAAGACTTTAACTTTAGGCAGTTTTTGCCACAAGTAACTGTCCAAAACGCTAGCAAGTTGGTGCTGCCGCAAAAACACGCACTTGTTGCTGTAAATCAGCTATTTTCCTATAAGCATACAGATAGACCTTAACCAATACGATGGCGACTGGTTATTTTCAGAGGATGTTACTTTTCTTTGCAAGACTTGTAAATGATTGTTGCAAGTCCTGAGATATTACTAATCTACCGCGCTCAATCAAAAGCTGCTCATGATTGTGAAAGTACAACAGAGTAGCCTAAATAATTATTTTATCTGGTTATTCACTCACCTTTGAGCAGGAGGGGCTTTTATGAAAATGGTCTGTTAAAAATATTAATTTATCATGGTCGTATTTTTTTAGATGTAAAAGGCAGTAAGGGCGCACAGCTAACTATGCGCCCTTACTTCTGAATTATGATTTTGCGATCGCATACTCGCCTGATCGCTGCTTGTTTATTTTTCTAGGAATCCTTCTAATCTCTAGTCCTCTTTATGCCGCATCAACCTGTGTAGTTTCAGAATCTACGCACTGTAACTGTTGTGTACTCTCTTGTACCAAAATTCCTGTTGCATCTAAATTAGGTTTTGGTAGATACTTCATTTCCCAGACTTTGAGCAAAATTAGATATTCGTAGAATGCCTGCAATGTACACCAAGCGATTCCAGCGCGTCCATCTAAACAGCCACCTAAGATAAAATACATATATACAAACCGTAGCAACGGTCTAGCAGGTAAACGTAAAGACAAATCTTTTAGGGCGCGGCGTTTTTCGACTTCCGATTTACCAAAGAATAAATCTTGCCAGTTAACCTTTCCCTGTTCTAGTTGATACAATGTTTCTTGAGCTTCATCCGTGGAATAACGGTTGTGCTTGTCAATCCAACGGCTCAAACCTTTACTACAAGTGTAGTGTGGGTATGTTTCTTTTAAAAAGCTAGTTGCACCGTCACAAACTTCCCGCTCAGTATGACCATAGTCTGAAAACCACACTTTCCCGTGGCGGAAGAGTCGCATTTGGTAGCGGGGATACTGTGTGCTGTAGCGAATCCAATGATTCATGAACATCACACGTTCAGCCACATAGTAACCAATGTAGTCTGGATTCTGACTTGCCTTTTCACACTCTGCAAACAGTTCTGGTGTCATGCGCTCGTCAGCTTCGAGGATGTAAACCCATTGGTGCTTTGGGGGGATAGACTCTAACATCCAGGTGCGTTGGCGTCCGTGGCTTTCAAAAGCGTGTTGAACGACGCGGATGGGATAGCGACTAGCGATTTCCACAGTGCGATCGCTACTGCATGAGTCCACAACAATGATGTCATCCGATAGCATCGCCGATTCGATACAAGCAGCAATATCTAACTCTTCGTTATATGTCAGTATGTAAATTGAGAACATTACCCAAGTTTTATAGTTAAAAGTTAAAAGTTAGGAGTTAGGAGTTAGAAGTTATTCTTCCTAACTCCCCACTCCTGAAAGGATTAGCGTGCAGTAGCTCTAGGTTTACCACCTTGTACAGCACCCCTACCTCTTAAGCCTGTCCAGCCGATGATAATGTAACCAATAGACAACAGCAAACTGCTAATCCCAATCCGCAGTCCAGACTTCCAAGCAGTATCTTTAGCTTGTTGCAGTGCTTCGTCTCTGCGCTGGCGGACTTGGCTCAATTGTTGAGTTTGCAGCGTTTGAATATCTGTTTGTTGCTCGATAGCTTTCTCAAGTACTTGGGGATCTGTTTTAGCCTTCTTCAGTAACTCTTTGATGTTTGCGGGAATTTGAGCGCTTTCAAGTGCTTGCTTATATCTCTGCTCATCTTTGAGGATTTCACTAAACTGAGCTTTGGTTTGGTTTCGCAGTTGCTCTAGTTGAGCTTTTCCTTGCTCAGTATTCAGTTGTGCTTGCAATTGCGATAACCGAGTGTTCAGTTGAGTTTCTGCCTGATCTGCTTCTTGGGTGATTCGGTTGAGTGTTTGAGTCTTAGCTTGATTGACGTTATTGAGGTGTAGGGGAAAAATCAGCAAGAACATCAACCCTAAAATACTTGAGATGATCAGAGCAGGCAATCTTAAATCGATACCTTGGGGGCGATCGCTTCCGGCATCAGCACTATCAAACCAATACCCTGCAAACAAAAGCCCCAGTCCTACCAGAGGAACAATTCCCCGATCAACTAGCGCTGTTGCCAAATTGATTTGCCATACCCGATCAGTCGGTTGAAAGGGTAACAATAGAATCAAAAAGTCAACGAAAAAGGACAAAATGCAGATTATTCCAACTACCTTAACTGTGAGGGCAGTACTCACGGAAGTAAAACGGTTAACCATAGTTTTTCAAACTGGCGGTGAATACGAGTGATTTTCATATTTCAAGCTACTTAAATATTGTGCCCATGACCGTGACTGTTGTGTAGAAACACAAAGCAGATTCAATACTGGTAAAGGCTATCTGCCTCTTGGTTTTCAACTAGGCCACAGTAACATTTGTTATGTACAGTGTCTTCAGAAAATTCCTGGTGTTTTAATATACAGATTCAATACGGTGCTGAAAGGAAAACTCATTAATGACTCGAATTACCTTATATAAGACTCATATTTGATTTTTGAGTGGATCGAGGATATTTCACGAATGAACTCTGGTTTACTGGAAAACTAAAACTAAAAAATGTTCACTGATAACTGTTTATTAACCAATTTTAGGTTTCACCGAGATTGAGCTAGTAGAATGGTGTAAGGGAAAGAAAAAAATTCTTTTTTCCTGAACTTAGAAAACTTTTCTCAAGGAATTTGATATTTAAAATTTTGGATGTGGGATTGTATTTAAAAAATCTCACATCCAAAATTTTTCTATGCAATATCAGGGGGTATCTGTTTAGGCGATCGCTGTTGTCGCAACTGTTGTTGCATGAGTTTTTCGAGTTCAGAGCGCCGAACTTCAACGGTATGAGTGGTCTTACCCGGCGTCTCCAAAAAAACGATACTATCTACGGGTTCTAATGCCACCAATTGAAACAAAATATGGGTGACAGGAACAATTTTAGCTAGCATTTGAGGGTCAAGCCCAGCAGGGGAAATTAGAGAGACATCCTGTATGGTAGGGAAAGCGTAAATCACACGCTTTTCCAATCCTGGATTAGCACGATTGCTCAACGTAGTTAAAACCCAGCTTGACTCTGAATTTTGGAGAATATAGTACTGGGAGTAGCGTAATTTTTGAGCGATCGCTCTAAGGACAGGAGCAATTGCTGCAATCAGATTTGGTGTTATACCATCGCGGGGTGCATTGTCAATCAGCAATTGAATTTGTGCTTCTAAATCCATAATGACTTGTATACGGCTCCTGGGTAATGGCAATAACATCTATCAAAGTGTGAACAATCCCATCAAAGTTGGGAATAATAAAATCAGCCACATCCTCAATGTCGGATTGGTCTGCGTTTAGCTTATACGTAAAACTCAAAAAGCCAATACCCACAGTCCTACAGGTTGTATTTAAATACTTAGGGTCTTATTGAAAACCGAGACTATGAATTCAGCCGCAACCGCAACTATTCCATCTGCAACTATTCTGGGAGACAATTCTAAAGGCGTGGAGGTGATCTTTCAACTCCTGTCCAAGGAGTTTCAGCAGTCAACGAAAGCTTCGGAAAAAAATTGCCACGATGTCGCAACACGTATTACTACCGAAGTCTACCGGATTTGTCATGAAAGCAAACGCATTCAAGCTTCTGGGTCTGTAGAAAGCTCGGCAATGACCCTAGCTCGGCATCGACTGCAACAATGTCTCAGGTACTATCAGTTGGGTTCAAATCGGGGCAGGGTAGAATTACACAGTACTCTGAGTGCAATTATTTATCGATACATTAATCCCCCTCAGAGACAATTGAGCTATCAAGGGCGGCTGACCATAATTGAAGATTTTCTCCAGAGTTTTTATCTGGAGGCATTGAATGCTTTCCGGCGAGAAAATCAACTTGGTGCTACTTATCGCCCTCAGACACTCTTGGAATTGTCCGAGTATATGGCATTTACCGAGCGCTACGGCAAGCGACGCATTCCTTTACCAGGCCGTCAGCAGCAGCTAATTATCCTCCGGGCACAAACTTTTTCCCAACAGCAACCCCCAGAAACTAGTGTAGATATAGAACAAGCCGCAGAAGGTAGCAATAATGAAGGTGATGGTTCTTGGGAAGAACCAGCAGTGCATCAATTGCGCTCCACAATGGCGACGCAAGCCGAACCCGAACCCGAAGAAGACACCTTGCGCTCCGTTGTCGTTACAGAATTAATGAATTATCTCGAACAACGACAACAATCTGACTGTGCTGATTACTTTTCCCTCCGCCTCCAGGATTTATCAGCACAGGAAATTGAGTCGGTTTTGGGTTTAACTCCTCGTCAAAGAGATTATTTACAGCAGCGCTTTAAGTATCATTTGATTCGGTTTGCCTTGTTGCACCGTTGGGAATTAGTTCACGAGTGGCTGGAAGCTTCTTTGCACACCAATTTGGGCTTAACTCCCCAGCAATGGCAAGTATATACAGCACAGCTGGACAATAAGCAACGGTCTTTATTAGAGTTGAAGCAACAAGGACAAGCTGATGAAAAAATAGCAAAAACTTTAGGGCTGTCAATGGCACAACTTCAAAAACGATGGTTTAAGATTCTTGAGCAAGCTTGGGAAATTCGTAACTCATTAGTTTCCGGATCAGGTGCATCTACTCATGAATAGTGACTCAGAATCCTTACAACACCAGTGTCTCGGTTGGTTATTGACAGATGATGTCAAAAATAACGAGCAATCGGTAGAATGTGAGGAAAATGACGGGGTAAAAAACCTCCTCAAGGAAGCCACCGCTTCAAAAAGCAGTGAGCCAAAATTGGGAGGAACACCCCAGGCCTTTCAATTGGGAGAAATTCCTACTGTGCAAGATCGTTTTCAAGCCGTCCTTAAGCATCGGTTACAAATCCAAGCCCAAGACCACCCACCGTTGTTTCCCTGGGAAACACAATTAATCGATTATCCTGATTTTGTTGATGAGCCGTCAATGACACTCGTTCCTACGTGGGGATGGATGGTACAACAGTCAAAGTTGAACTTACCGACTCGCTTACCGGAAAGAGTTTTCCAACAATTGCTAGAACAGTGTCAGGCTTTGGTGACATCTTCAGTGCCGTTGGGGGCAAAATTAGTTCAAGTGGTGGAGAACTTTTTTCCCAACGAGTCTCAAGCACTAAATGACATAGCTGGACTGGTGCTAAGAAGCACCTATCGCTCTGTAAATACTCTGGAGGCAATGCCCACTATTCAGAGCGATTACTCAGATTTACAACCGCGTCAACAGATGGCTTTGTCGTTGCTAGCAGCTAAACAACTGCTGGAAAATCTGACTCTACCACTTTCAGCAACCAGTCCAGTGGTTGAAAGAGAATGGCTAACCAGTGTTGGTACTTTGAACATCAGAGTAGAGTATCAGTCTCTAGGTAAACTTACAAAGTTACTTGTTCAAGCTGAGTTACCCGTTAAAGGAACTTTAACGCTGCGGGGAAGTGGCACATTAGCAATGGCAACATCTTCAACTTCAGAATACTTAAGTGTAGAGTTAAGCTGCGAGCAACTTAACCCAATTTATACCCTAGAAGTTGAGTTTCCAGAAATAGACCAACAGCCATTGTTGTTCGTCATTAATCCCACGATTTAGTTTAAATTACCACCGCTAGCACACTACGTCGCCCAACGCCGACATATATTAAGAGGATTTTCCTAGTTTTGAAGCTCATCCTATTTTTCAACAAGCGGTCATTAGGGTGTCTACGAGAAGCAGTTATTACAAAGACACAAGGACACGGAGAAATTTGATCGTTTCTCCGTGTCTCCACGTCTCTCTCACCATATCTTCTTGCTTCGCCGATCTCCCCATATCTATCATTTTTTTGACACAGTAGTAGGGTAGCCAATTACATCCCCCGCATTGTGTCTGTCGCATCTACATCATTGCTTCCATTAGACTCAAATGTTTAACTTATCCAGGATGAATCGGTTTTGGCGTCTCCCTGTAGGTAATTTTTGGCGACAAAATCCGCAGGGGTCGCCTTTGATAGAAGTAGAAGATTCAATTTCCTTGCGGGTGTTGGTGCTAGCGTTGGTTATTTTGGGAATTGTAGCGACGGATATCGCCGCTGAGACTTCATTTAGTTTTTGGGCGTTACCCTTAAGTGTAGTAGGCGCGATTTGGAGTTACTATCGTCGCTGCGATCGCAATGTTGCAGTTAAGTTCTGCATCGCCATTGGAATGCTAGTAGCACTGGGTGCTTTTTTTGGGCGATTAGTGGGGGAGTTAAATGATACGCGGTTGAGTTTGGCAGAGTTATTAATTCAACTCCAGGTGTTGCATAGCTTTGATACACCCCGCCGCAAAAATTTGGGCTATTCAATTGTTATAGGACTGATTTTATTGGGTGTGGCAGCAACCCTAAGTCAGACTTTAGCATTTGCACCTGTGTTGCTATTGTTTTTAGCGATCGCTTTACCGACTTTAGTATTAGATTACCGCTCACGTTTGGGTTTGCAACCATTAAAAACTCAAAAGGAAAAATTCAATAAGAATAATTCCTCAACTCTTAATTTTAAATTTTTAATTCTGAATTTTTTGCTAATTGTCGGTCTGGGACTGGCAATTTTTGCTGTTTTACCGAGATTTCCTGGCTATCAATTACGGAATTTTCCTGTAAGTTCTGCTATTCAAGTAAAAGGTAATTTCACAGGACGTAGTATCATTAATCCCGGTTATGTCCGCGAAGGCAATGGTAATGGTCAAGGCGGTGGTAGCGGTGGTACAGGGCAAAACCAAGCTGGTCAACCAGGAAAAGTAGATAATAACTTTTATTACGGTTTTAATAGCCAAATTAATCAAAACCTGCGTGGCGAGATGAAACCTAAAGTTGTGATGCGGGTGCGATCGCAAGCTGAGGGTTTTTGGCGGGTGCTAGGATTTGACCGTTATACAGGTAAGGGATGGGAAGTTTCTCGGAATGAAGATGTTACGACTATTAGGCGATCGCCTTGGTCTTACCAAATTTTTCTTCCCCCACCTCTGATTACTACTAAAACCCAGGAGATAGTACAAACTTATACAGTAGTAGCGGATTTGCCTAACCTAATTCCAACGATGGCTTATCCCAAAGAGATTTACTTTCCCACACCGATGATCGCAGTTGATAAAGAAGACGGATTGCGATCGCCTGTGGAATTATCAGAAGGACTAACCTACACTGTAATTTCCGAAGTACCATACCGCGATCGCACTTTATTAGGTCAAGCTTCGACAAAATACCCGCAACAGATTAAAAAGCATTATCTGCAAATTCCTCCCGAAATTTCTGAAAAAGTCCGGCAACGCACCGAAGAAATCCTCGCTAACTACAATCAGGAACGAGTTGCAAAGTCTTCTAAAAGCCTAGATTCACCCTATGAAAAGACTCTCTACTTAGCTCAATACCTAAAGCAAAACTACTCTGTTCCCCAAAATCCCTTAGAACTGCCTTATTTAAGTGAAAAAGAAGACTTGGTAGAAGCTTTTTTGTTCAAGTATAAAGGAGGCTATCCAGACCATTTTTCGACAGTTCTCACGGTGATGCTGCGTTCCATTGGTATTCCAGCACGATTAGTAGCGGGGTTTAGTGCTGGACAGTTTAATCCATTTACAGGGCTATATATTGTCCGTAATACTGATGCTTATGCGATGACGGAAGTGTATTTTCCTAAATATGGCTGGTTTGCCTTCGACCCCATTCCCAATCATCCCCTGATTCCCCCATCTATTGAAGACACTCAGACTTTTAGTGTCTTGCGCCAATTGTGGAATTGGGTTGCTGGGTGGTTGCCTTCTCCGGTGACAGGTTTGTTGAATAATGTATTTGAGACAATATTTAGGTGGGTGATTAGAGCGATCGCTTGGTTTATTGCTTTATTTTCTCAAGGTTGGTTTGGCGTATTGACTGGCTTAATTTTAGCAACCACAGCAGCTTTCTTTGGTTGGCTGGGTTGGGGTCAGTGGCGACAGTGGCGCAATCGTCGATGGTTAAAGAAATTGCCAGCAATGGAAAGCCTGTATCAACAAATGCTGCAATGGACAACCCAAAAAGGTTTGGGTAAGCATCCAGCACAAACACCATTAGAGTATGCCAGAGTCTCATACCAGCATCACGCCCCTGCAACTGCTGAGGTAATAGATGAGATTAGCCAAGCCTATGTTGGCTGGCGTTATGGTGGGCATACGCCTAATTTGAAGCGACTGCGAGAAAGATGGCAAGGTTTGAAAAAGACTGCTAAGTGATTCATCAATGAGTCCTGTACAAAGGTTATCTATTCGGCAACCTTTTTGATAAATTGCAACTAATAGCACTTTTCACAATTCCTGAAATATAAATTGCCCCTACAGCGTGTAATTTGGCGTAAGTCTTATAAAATCTAAAATCCAAAATTGAGTCATTAGATGTTATTTTGGATTTCGTCTAACTTGGCACGCACTGCCTGAATATCTTGCCACATCAACCATTTCGGCGCACCTCTTTCCTTGGAAGGGTTACGCAACAAGTAGGAAGGATGAAAAATTGGCATACATAAACGTCCTTCCCACTCTAGCCACTGACCGCGAATTTTCGTAATCCCTCGCTTATCGCCAGTGATGCCTTTGACAGCAGTTGCACCTGTTAACAGAATTATTTTGGGGTCAACTAGGCGAATTTGTTCTAGTAAGTAGGGTAAACAAGCCGCCACTTCTACAGGAGTGGGAACTCTATTATCTGGTGGGCGACATTTGTTGATATTGGCAATGTATACATCATGATCAGTAGTCAGATTCACGGATGCCAAAATTTTCTCTAACAACTGCCCTGATCTGCCCACGAATGGTAAACCCGTTTCATCTTCATTTTGACCAGGCGCTTCTCCTATAACCATAATTGGGGCTTTGAGATTACCGCGTCCGACAACCGCATGAGTCCGAGTGTCCCCTAATGGACAACGGTGACAGCGATCGCAATCCTGTTTCAACTCCGTTATGCCAGAATAAGTTCCCGGAGCGATCGCAATTTTCGCGTCTGTAGGAATCAGTTCTCGTTGGTTAAAGCTTGAGTCGTCGAAGAGGCTGAGTTGGGTTTCGCTGCTCATGAAAATCAGGATTTTGGCATCAGCGCCAGCTGTTTATCTGAGTTAAATACTCGCTCTGGTTAGAGATTTATCAGAATAAATAGACTATCGCTGAATACTTAATTATTTATACAAATCTTATTGTATCAGTTAATTTGAGACAAAATTCAGTCATGATAAAAGCAATGCCGTCCTAAGATGCTGGGGAAAACCATGTCACATACCCCACTTTTTGCTGATCGCACCCATGCGGGTGAGATATTAGCGCGAGTAATCCATGATGTTTTAACTCAGCAAACTATTGATTCTGGGGTAAAGCCCGTACCAATTGTTTATGCTTTGCCCAGAGGGGGTATACCAGTAGCAGCACCAATAGCACGTCTTTTGAATTGTCCGTTGACAATCCTCGTAGCAAAAAAGATTAGCCATCCAGAAAACCCAGAGTTAGCAATTGGTGCAGTGACTACTTCTGGAAATGTTATCTGGACTGATCAAAAGCTATTTCGTTTTAAACATGATGGGCGGTGGCGGGAAGTAGCTTTAAATAAAGCCATTAACCAAGCGAAGTATCTTGAGGCTCAATTAATTCCTGCTTGTCCCCAGTTCAATCCACAGGATGCAACACTTATCTTAGTTGATGATGGCATCGCGACAGGTATGACAATAGCGGTAGCAGCAATTGCTCTCAAAACGCTTTCTCCAGCAGCAGTTTGGCTATGTACTCCAGTAGCGCCACAAAAATTGCTACCCTGGTTAGAACAGTGGGGCGATCGCACAATAGTCTTGGAAACACCAGAACCCTTCCGGAGTGTGAGTAACTTTTATGTCGAATTTCCCCAAGTAGATACATTAGAAGTTCTCTTATATCTCCAGCAACATAAAGACAACGAGAGACATTGATCTGTGCGATTAATTTTGAATTGTTTCTCTATCTCTGTTTTTTAACTATTTAAAGATGTTCCCTGTTGGTATTGCATAGCTTTGGCATAATCACCCAAGGCGTAGCAAGCAACTCTCAGACTGGCAAGAGCTTGTTCTTCACTGCGGCGGTCTTTGAGATTCCTAGCTAACACTAAACGTTCTTCATAATATGTAATTGCTTTGTTATAGTCACCTAAAGCTTCACAAGCAACTCCTAAACTACCTAAAGATTGTTCCTCGCTACGCTTATCTTGAATTTCTTTGGCTAATTGCAAACGATCTTCATAATACTTAATGGCTTTAGCATAATCACCTAAGGCATAACAAGCATTTCCCAGATTTTTTAATACCTGAGAAGCACTGCGAACATTTTTTAAGGAGCGTGCTAGTAATACACATTGCTCATAATAAGCGATCGCTTTTGGGTAATTGTCCAAAGCATACCAAGCATTACCTAAATTCTTGAGTACCTGTTCCTCACCCCAGTTATCTTTGAGTTCCCGCACAATCTCTAGGCTTTGCTGCTGATACTCAATGGCCTGTGTAAAATTGCCCAAAGCTTTATATACCAATCCCAAATTATTTAGTGCTGCCACTTGACTCCGTTTGTCTTGCAGCTGCTTCGTTATTTTTAAACACTTTTCCAGAAACTCAATTGCCTTTTTATGTTCATTCAGGTGGCGGTATGCATTGCCTAGATGGGAAAGTGCTTGCATTTGCACTGCTAAATCTGAGGTGTTATTGAGCAAAGACAAACACTGTTGGGAGTAGGAGATAGCACCTTTGTAGTCTCCAGCGCTGTAAGTTACCAGTGCTAAAAAAGAAAGCACCTGTGCCTGTTTTTGCAAATCCCCAACTGCTTGAAATAGCTCCAAAGATTGTTGTAAAGACTTCATCGCTACTATTAATTCACCAGCTTGCTGCTGTTGAATTCCTTGCCTTAGTAGGTTTGACGCTTCCGATGAATGGTCATCACTTTCCTGTGGAGGTAGTATTTCTGCTTGTGAACCAGAGTCAAATTCATGAGTAATCGTATTACGCTTCACTGGTTTTAGGTATGTTATGGGTAATTGCAGGGGAACTGTATTTTTCGATCTATCATTCCATGCACCTTTAGGCATCAACCCCTTCCTATTAAGTCTGGTGATAAATTTATTGTTCCCAAAACCAGGATGTATCTTTCATCAGACTGGTTTACCACAGCCTAAGTTTAGCGGGGGTGATAGTTTATCGATGAAGCGATCGCTAATAAAAATATTTTTTATAGCAATAGACTACTAAATATTTAAGCCTAGTAATCTTAGTTTTATACCTTTAATTATCTCTCTTCTTCAATTTAGATTCTAGAAATCGATACTGGTGCAAATATTCATAGCAATAATATTATTTAACATTTTTATTATCAACATCTGTATTGTATGTATGGTGTAGGATATCGCGTACCTCCATTAAAATTTTCCCTAGCATATTTTTACCACTACCATCGGCTCCGCAACCCCAGTAAAAATCTATCGGTGAGTTTTCAACAATTTCTGCATTGCCTGTGGAAAGTAAGATATCCCTAATATCTGTATGGGTTTGAAATTTACACAGCACAGCTTGCCGCATGATGTCATCTTTAACTTGTTCCCAATCTTGACGTAGGGGACGGGTTCTCTCACGTCCCATTTTTGCCGCATCTTTAGGTGTTTTAACTAGACGGATTTGTTCTACATGAAGTGTACCCACAAACTTTTGTGCTTGAAAGTAGTGTTCGCTAGTTGACCAATACAATTCATCTAATTCAAAGCCGTGGGGCGAAAAGTTAGAGAAACAGCCATATTCTTCACGAGTGCTATAAAAATAGATTGTCATAGAAGTTTATACCAGTTTTAATTTACTGAATTTGTGAGTCTTTTATAAAACAGATGATTTATTTTCTGTCGCTTCAATAAACGCTTCAAATTGGCCATTCGGTGTCCATTGAATAGCTCCATCTCTTCCTGTGAAGAACAGTTTTGTTTTACTTTGATTAAGTTCAGATAAATTTTTTGGATCAAATTTGGCAGAAGAAGCGATCGCTACTTGTGGTTGTAGAGCAATAACTAAATCTTTCAAGGATTCAGGGGCACACCAAAGTACTTGTGGGCGAGGTAGACTTCCATTTTTAACTAGTTGTTGAACCTCTTTAGACTTAACATTACCTACTAATAACCAATTCTGATCTAAAATTTGCAATTGTAAGATGGGTAATTGGTCATTAATTAATTGTGCTACTATCGAACCAGCTTTCACAGCTTGACCAACAGCCAAAGGTTGATAAACTCCTTGGTTTTTTTGTAGTTCTTGTTGAATTGCCTGAATTGTAATAGCATTTTCTGATTTGGGGGAATATTCATAAAAGTTTTTGATTGGCAAACGTCGCATTAATTCAAACCAAGCATTACTTTCATTGCCTTGAAAATCAGTTGCGATCGCCCAATTAATTTGATTGACGCCCTGCTGTTGTAAAAACGGTAGGACTGTGAAACGTCCTGTACCTTCATCGCCACTATTAATTACAGTTACAGTACCTCGATCTTGAACTATTACAATTGGTTCCGTACCAGATTCTAATACTGTTATCCTAAACAATGTATTTGTAGAATGCCAAAGGGGGATGAATACTAAACCAATCGCAATCATATTAGCAAACCACCATCGCCGCTGCCACCAAGGCACTAACCAAACCATTATAATCAGTAAATAAATTGTCAGAAGCTGCCAAGTAGATATACTACCTACAGCCACAGAATTTCCTGGCAGGTTGCTAAAAAATTCCACTAGTTTAATTAGCCAATCAGTCGGGTAATGCAACACAGTAGCTAAAAAGCTTCCTGCCTGAGTCCAGATTAACGCTGTTATGGCGCTAATGATGCCGCCTATACTAATGATTGAAACTAGGGGAGTACTAAGAACATTTAGTAATAAACTGTAGGATGGTACAACCCCAAAGACAAAAAGTTGCACAGGTAAAGTCCAAATAGTTGCAGCTAAGGGAACGGCAATCAAAGAAGCGATCGCAGGAGGTAACCATGCTAGACGATTGACTAATGCGGGTACTGTTACGACTAATCCCAGCGTTGCTAAAAAACTCAATTGAAACCCTAAATCCCAAATCCATAAAGGATTAAACACTAATAACAGAGTTGCCGCCAATAGTAGCGAACCCAACTGTTTTACCTTCCTTTTTAATAGCAGCCCTACTAATGCCGCAAAACCCATAATTACCGCTCTGAGTACTGCTGGTTGAAAACCTGTTAAACTCAGAAAAATTATTAAAGCCAAAAAGCCAAGGGTAAATTGCGTTCCTTTTTTTGCCCGCCTTGTTAATTGTAAGATCACACTCAAAATCAAAGAAGTTTGGAACCCGGAAGCTGCCAAAGCATGAGCTAATCCGGCTTGTACAAACAAGTCGCGGATATCGTAGGGTAAATCAACAGCTTTGCTACCTAAAACCATGGCACTGACAAGAGGGCCTTCAGGGACACCCAACCAACGAACTTGCGATCGCACAATTCGCTCCCGAATTTGCCACCATCCCCATTTCCGTTCCTGCTCTAAAACATTTATTTGTCGCCCAATCAAACCAGCAAACGTTCCTTCCTGCTTAAGAAACTTCTGAAAATCGAAACCACCAGGATTGGAAGCTGCCTTTGGTTTGTACAAAATACCAGTCACAGCGATTTGTTGACTAGGGTATAACCCAGTAGCTTGAAGTATAGGCACTGTCACATACAATTTGCCTGTCACCCCTTTTGGAACACCTGCGGAACCTTTTTCATTTTTAACCTCATCTAGCTGAGTCGCTTCCAGCCAAAATTGTCCTCGCTGACTGCGAGTTAAGCGAGGATTACTCGCCACTTCACCGCGAATAATCACAAGTTGTTCTTGATTACTGCTATTTCCAGGCGGGACGAACTGACTAATATCTTTTTCACCTGGTTGCGGCACTCGCCATTGAAAATATAGAGTTGCCAATAATCCCAACAAGCCAGCAGCTAGCCATATTCGAGGATGGGGAATAGTTTGCCAAGTGTTAGGCACTGCTTTATTTTTACTTCCAGCATTTTCTGCTTTCTGAGCAAATTGCCGTAGGATAGTGCGTCTTCTAAAGATAACTGCTCCTACTATCCCCAGAACCAAAATCCACACACCACCCCAAGGAACTGCTGTAAACAGCAACCCAAAAATGTAGCCAAGACAAATAATTACACCACTAGTTTGAATCATAAGATTTTTGTAAAAGCGCCTGAAAACCTGAACTTGCCGCTGATTTAAAAATAGTTAGGGTAGCAATAGAGAAAAATCGGCATTTCTGAATTTGGCTATAAAATTCAAAAATAAAATATTCCAAACTCTTATTATCTGCGCTTCAAGCGTCTCTGGGTGAGCTTTTCATCTCTTTAATCAGCAACAGCGAAAATTTTTTATGCTTCTGGTGAAGTATAGTCCATCAAGTTTATACAAACAAAGCCCGCACAGGCGGGCCTTATCCTTATAGCTTTAATGTTCTAGACTCAATATTTAACCGTATTTCTGTCTTTTAGCAAAAGCCAAATTATTAAAGATATATCTAGCTTAAACCTCAGCACAGCACGGATAAACAGAACATAAAGTCGTAGCAAATTTAATTTGGCAAGACTCTGCGTACCTTTGCGTTCCCTGAGTTTAAAAACGCTATGCTTTCACACAAAGCTGTACTTAGTTCGTGTAGCTACACCCGTTAGGATCTTGGGCTTCCTGTTGAACTCATAGTATCTTTGAGCAACGGAAAACCTAACTTTTCCCTTTGCTCAACATATAAATGAGCCACCTTCCTAGCCAAATGCCGAATCCTGGCAATATAGCGAGTTCTCTCCGTCACCGAAATCACACCTCTAGCATCCAGCAGATTGAACGTGTGTGAACACTTCATTACATAATCTAAGCTAGGCAAGACCAATCCTCGCTCCGTCAATTGGGTAGCTTCCTGCTCATACAAATTAAACAGCGTCAATAGCAACTCAGGATTCGACGCTTCAAAGTTATAAGTAGACTGCTCAATCTCACTTTGCAGGAAAACATCTCCATAAGTAATGTTGTCTGTCCACTGAATCTTTGTAAATGCTTCTACTTGCTGGAGATACATTGTCAGCCGCTCTAAGCCGTATGTAATCTCAATCGACACCGGACGGCAATCAATTCCTCCACACTGTTGGAAGTAGGTAAATTGAGTAACTTCCATCCCGTCTAACCATACTTCCCACCCAGTGCCCCAAGCTCCTACCGTTGCATCTTCCCAGTTATCCTCGACAAACCTAATATCGTGGTCTTCAGGACGAATGCCTAAAGCCCTCAAGGAATCCAGATATATCTCTTGAATATTATCTGGTGATGGCTTAATCAGAACTTGGTACTGATAATAGTGTTGGAAGCGATTCGGGTTTTCGCCATAGCGCCCATCTGTAGGGCGACGACATGGTTCAACGTAGGCAACGGCCCACGGTTCTGGCCCCAATGCTCTTAAAAATGTATGGGGATTCTTAGTACCAGCCCCCTTTTCAATATCGTAGGGCTGGGCAATGAGACAACCGCGATCGCCCCAAAACTGATGCAATAAACCTATTACTGACTGAAAATTCACGCTTCCTCCTTCCCTACTTAACACAGTGCATAAACCATTGTTGCCTACAACCCAACACTGTAGCTAGTTTCAGGAGACGAAGAAACAATCCCAAAATATTTTGGAAAAAGTAGTTGACACAAAGAGGTAGGTTCGCTATATTGAATAAGTGCCTGAAGCGGAGCGCGAAAGAGCGACGCCTGAAGGACACCGAACCTTGAAAATATTATAGTTTGAAAGCCATTATACAACAAGTGGTCAGCGTCAAGCAAATAAAGAGAACTAAGCTGAAGTTTTAAAAGAGCAGCTAATTGAGCTATAGAGCTTTCCAATACAAAACGGAGAGTTTGATCCTGGCTCAGGATGAACGCTGGCGGTATGCTTAACACATGCAAGTCGAACGAAATCTTCGGATTTAGTGGCGGACGGGTGAGTAACGCGTGAGAATCTGGCTTCAGGTCTGGGACAACCACTGGAAACGGTGGCTAATACCGGATGTGCCGAGAGGTGAAAGATTAATTGCCTGAAGATGAGCTCGCGTCTGATTAGCTAGTAGGTGTGGTAAAGGCGCACCTAGGCGACGATCAGTAGCTGGTCTGAGAGGACGATCAGCCACACTGGGACTGAGACACGGCCCAGACTCCTACGGGAGGCAGCAGTGGGGAATTTTCCGCAATGGGCGAAAGCCTGACGGAGCAATACCGCGTGAGGGAGGAAGGCTCTTGGGTCGTAAACCTCTTTTCTCAGGGAAGAACACAATGACGGTACCTGAGGAATAAGCATCGGCTAACTCCGTGCCAGCAGCCGCGGTAATACGGAGGATGCAAGCGTTATCCGGAATGATTGGGCGTAAAGCGTCCGCAGGTGGCTATGTAAGTCTGCTGTTAAAGAGTCTAGCTCAACTAGATAAGAGCAGTGGAAACTACATGGCTAGAGTGCGTTCGGGGCAGAGGGAATTCCTGGTGTAGCGGTGAAATGCGTAGAGATCAGGAAGAACACCGGTGGCGAAGGCGCTCTGCTAGGCCGCAACTGACACTGAGGGACGAAAGCTAGGGGAGCGAATGGGATTAGATACCCCAGTAGTCCTAGCCGTAAACGATGGATACTAGGCGTGGCTTGTATCGACCCGAGCCGTGCCGTAGCTAACGCGTTAAGTATCCCGCCTGGGGAGTACGCCGGCAACGGTGAAACTCAAAGGAATTGACGGGGGCCCGCACAAGCGGTGGAGTATGTGGTTTAATTCGATGCAACGCGAAGAACCTTACCAAGGCTTGACATGTCGCGAATCCTGGTGAAAGCCGGGAGTGCCTTCGGGAGCGCGAACACAGGTGGTGCATGGCTGTCGTCAGCTCGTGTCGTGAGATGTTGGGTTAAGTCCCGCAACGAGCGCAACCCTCGTTTTTAGTTGCCAGCATTAAGTTGGGCACTCTAGAGAGACTGCCGGTGACAAACCGGAGGAAGGTGGGGATGACGTCAAGTCAGCATGCCCCTTACGCCTTGGGCTACACACGTACTACAATGCTCCGGACAGAGGGCAGCAAGCATGCGAATGCAAGCAAATCCCGTAAACCGGAGCTCAGTTCAGATCGCAGGCTGCAACTCGCCTGCGTGAAGGAGGAATCGCTAGTAATTGCAGGTCAGCATACTGCAGTGAATTCGTTCCCGGGCCTTGTACACACCGCCCGTCACACCATGGAAGCTGGTAGTGCCCGAAGTCATTACTCCAACCTTTCGGGGGGGAGGATGCCTAAGGCAGGACTGGTGACTGGGGTGAAGTCGTAACAAGGTAGCCGTACCGGAAGGTGTGGCTGGATCACCTCCTTTTTAGGGAGACCTACACCCCTTACATATCGAAAAGCATACAGCTATATAGATAGTAAGTTGGTCTAACCTAGGTCGGTCGCAGACATTTGTTGAAAGCTTTCAAACTATGATTTGGTTCGATATGGGCTATTAGCTCAGGTGGTTAGAGCGCACCCCTGATAAGGGTGAGGTCCCTGGTTCGAGTCCAGGATGGCCCACCTGAATCAATTAAAAATGTAAAATGCAAAATTAAAAATGAAGAAAATTCAATTTTTAATTTTTAATTATCAATTTTTAATTGTATCTGGGGGTTTAGCTCAGTTGGTAGAGCGCCTGCTTTGCAAGCAGGATGTCAGCGGTTCGAGTCCGCTAACCTCCACCTGTGGCGATTGTCAAAACAAAAAAGCCATTGAGAAATCAGCAACATGACTTATATAGAAGTCAGACTGCTGAGTTAGTTCTCAGCCAGAACCTTGAAAACTGCATAGTAACGCGAAATTAGCAGGCAGACACAGACATAATTAGTGCTGAGTACTGAGTGCTGAGTACTGAGTGAAATCAGTATGAAGTGACGAAGTAAGCAGAACTAACTATTTGTGAATGCAAAATTGTAGAACACCAAATGTTTGAGTGGTCAAGTTAATAAGGGCTAACGGTGGATACCTAGGCACACAGAGGCGACGAAGGACGTGGTTACCGACGATATGCTCCGGGGAGTTGGAAGCAAACAGAGATCCGGAGATTTCCGAATGGGGCAACCCTTAATACTACCTGCTGAATATATAGGCAGGAGAGAGCCAACCCAGCGAATTGAAACATCTTAGTAGCTGGAGGAAGAGAAATCAAAACAGAGATTCCCTGAGTAGTGGTGAGCGAAAGGGGAAGAGCCTAAACCAATTGGTTTACCGATTGGGGTAGTGGGACAGCGATATCGAATCTGGAGGCTAGACGAAGCAGCTAAATACTGCACCAAAGAAGGTGAAAGTCCTGTAGTCGAAAGTCAAAGGATAGTAGCTGAATCCCGAGTAGCATGGGGCACGAGGAATCCCATGTGAATCAGCGAGGACCACCTCGTAAGGCTAAATACTACTGTGTGACCGATAGTGAACCAGTACCGCGAGGGAAAGGTGAAAAGAACCCCGGAAGGGGAGTGAAATAGAACATGAAACCGTTAGCTTACAAGCAGTGGGAGGACTATTAAAAGTCTGACCGCGTGCCTGTTGAAGAATGAGCCGGCGACTTATAGGCACTGGTAGGTTAAAGCGAGAATGCTGGAGCCAAAGGGAAACCGAGTCTGAAAAGGGCGATAATCAGTGTTTATAGACCCGAACCCTGGTGATCTAACCATGGCCAGGATGAAGCTTGGGTAACACCAAGTGGAGGTCCGCACCGACTGATGTTGAAAAATCAGCGGATGAGTTGTGGTTAGGGGTGAAATGCCAATCGAACCAGGAGCTAGCTGGTTCTCCCCGAAATGTGTTTAGGCGCAGCGGTAATGATTATATCTGGGGGGTAAAGCACTGTTTCGGTGCGGGCTGGGAGACCGGTACCAAATCGAGACAAACTCTGAATACCCAGAGCACACATTGCCAGTGAGACAGTGGGGGATAAGCTTCATTGTCAAGAGGGAAACAGCCCAGACCACCAGCTAAGGTCCCCAAATCATCGCTAAGTGATAAAGGAGGTGAGAGTGCACAGACAACTAGGAGGTTTGCCTAGAAGCAGCCACCCTTGAAAGAGTGCGTAATAGCTCACTAGTCAAGCGCTCTCGCGCCGAAAATGAACGGGGCTAAGCGATGTACCGAAGCTGTGGGATTAACTTATGTTAATCGGTAGGGGAGCGTTCCGTCGTAGGTAGAAGCAGTAGCGGCAAGCAGCTGTGGACGAAACGGAAGTGAGAATGTCGGCTTGAGTAGCGCAAACATTGGTGAGAATCCAATGCCCCGAAACCCTAAGGTTTCCTCCGCCAGGTTCGTCCCCGGAGGGTTAGTCAGGACCTAAGGCGAGGCCGAACGGCGTAGTCGATGGACAACGGGTTAAAATTCCCGTACTGATTGTAGGTTGTGCAGAGGGACGGAGAAGATAATTGTCAGCCGGATGTTGGTTACCGGTTCAAGCGTCAAGATGTTGAGAGACGGCGAAAACGTTTCGAGTTGAGGCGTGAGTACGACCCACTACGGTGGGGAAGTGGCATAGTCTAGCTTCCAAGAAAAGCTCTAAACACGTTAACTTACAGTTACCTGTACCCGAAACCGACACAGGTAGGGAGGTTGAGAATACCAAGGGGCGCGAGATAACTCTCTCTAAGGAACTCGGCAAAATGGCCCCGTAACTTCGGAAGAAGGGGTGCCCACCTAAGACGTGGGTCGCAGTGAAGAGATCCAGGCGACTGTTTACCAAAAACACAGGTCTCCGCAAAGTCAAATCGACGCAGTATGGGGGCTGACGCCTGCCCAGTGCCGGAAGGTTAAGGAAGTTGGTCAGGGGGAAACCTTGAAGCTAGCGACCGAAGCCCCGGTGAACGGCGGCCGTAACTATAACGGTCCTAAGGTAGCGAAATTCCTTGTCGGGTAAGTTCCGACCCGCACGAAAGGCG
>NZ_JAWJTF010000011.1:69558-126772 GCF_048836525.1 Nostoc sp. CALU 546 | reverse complement strand
ACTGGTTCACAATACGCCGATATCCTACGTGGTACTACTGGCAATGACATCCTCACTGGTGGCGCTGGTGATGACCAGCTTTTTGGTGGTGTTGGCAATGATACGCTCAACGGTGGCGATGGCAACGACAGAATAACTGACACCGATGGTATTGTTGATGGTGGTGCTGGCACTGATACTCTAGTTGCAGACTACAGCAAATTGAGCAATGGGGCTGGTGTTGATGTCGGATTCAATGGACAGAATGCCATTTTCAGCCGTTTGAGTGGGAATCCCGTACTCAGCTACAGCAATATTGAGCGATTTGAACTTACTGGTTCACAATACGCTGATGTCTTGCGTGGTGCTGCTGGCAATGATATCCTCACTGGTGGCGCTGGTGATGACCAGCTTTTTGGTGGTGTTGGCAATGATACGCTCAACGGTGGCGATGGCAACGACAGAATAACTGACACCGATGGTATTGTTGATGGTGGTGCTGGCACTGATACTCTAGTTGCAGACTACAGCAAATTGAGCAATGGGGCTGGTGTTGATGTCGGATTCAATGGACAGAATGCCATTTTCAGCCGTTTGAGTGGGAATCCCGTACTCAGCTACAGCAATATTGAGCGATTTGAACTTACTGGTTCACAATACGCTGATGTCTTGCGTGGTGCTGCTGGCAATGATATCCTCACTGGTGGCGCTGGTAATGACCAGCTGATTGCTGGTGCTGGCAACGATCTTCTGGTTGGCGGAGTTGGCAGTGATATTCTCACTGGTGGTACTGGCGCAGATCAGTTTGTTTTCAATTCTAAGCTTGAAGGACTTGACGTTATCAAGGACTTCAGTCGAGTGGAAGGTGATAAGATTCAGATTTCTAAAATTGGATTTGGTATTACTGACTTCAGTGGTTTCAGCTACAATGACGCGACTGGTGCGTTGTTATTCCAAGGAACTCAATTTGCGACTCTTGAGAATAAGCCTAGTAATTTCGCGGTTAGCTTAGACATCCAGCTGATCTAGAATTTTGGAGAAATGAGTCTGACAAGTTCATAATTTGAAGCCGACAAACTTACACCCGGAAATTATTTTTGAGTTCCGGGTGTAATTTTTTCATTGTCAAGATGACTATTCAAAATTCAAGACATTTCATTTACGATAAATTAAGACAAAAAGACGCGATAAATCGCCGTCTCTACAATAATCAGTCTTTTGTCTTGGCGGCGATTTATCGCGTTTCTTACCTTAATTTTTAGTTATCCATTTATACCAATTATCTAAACCTACACCAGTAGTTGCGGAAACCTGAAAAATCTTAATTTGGGGATTTACCTGTACAGCATATTCTATGCACTTTTGCACATCAAAGTTCACATAAGGTAGCAAATCAATTTTCGTGAGAATCATTACATCACTAGCACGGAAGATATGCGGGTATTTTAGCGGCTTATCCTCTCCTTCCGTGACTGAGAGAATCACAACTTTTGCCTGTTCTCCCAAATCAAATAAGGCTGGACAAACTAAATTTCCCACATTTTCAATCATCACAACTGAATTCAGTGGTGGATTCAGTTGTTGTAAACCCTTGTCTATCATTGATGCATCTAAATGACAGCCTGTTCCGGTATTTATTTGGATGACTTTAGAACCTGTTTCTTTAATTTTTTTGGCATCATTAGCAGTTTCTTGGTCGCCTTCAATAACGCTAATAGATAATTGATGTTTTAAATCATTAATGGTTCGCGTCAAAAGAGTTGTTTTACCTGCACCGGGAGAACTCATTAAATTTAAGGCGAGAATATTTCGACCTTTAAACCATCCGCGATTTTGGGCAGCTAGCAGGTTATTCTTTGCCAATATATCCTGTTCTAAAGATATCGTTGTGTTGTGTATTTTGGCATGAATTTGAGGCGCTTCTATATGAGTGTCGTGACTATGGGAATGAGTAATGACAGTACCATCTGGTAAAGTATGAGTATGGTGATGATGGTTATGTTCAGCTTCATCTGTTTCTAAATTGGTAATTTTAGCTTCACCATCATCCGAACAACCACAGGTTACACACATAATTCCTCGATTTCTATTTCTTTAATTTTCAGCTCTTCACCAGTAATTAAATCTAATTCCACGCTACCGCAGTTACAGATTCCAAATGGTTTATCTAAAGAAATTTCTGCACCACATTGGCGACATCTCCATAAACCTGGAATTTCTAAAATTTCTAATGTCGCCCCTTCTAAAACTGTACCTTGAGTGCAAATATCAAAACAAAATCGGATAGCGTCGGGCATGATGGCTGAAAGTTTGCCAATTTCTAATAAAACTCGCTGCACTTTTGCGCCTTTGGCATTTTCAGTCACAATTGCCACAATATTTTGGGTGATTCCGAGTTCGTGCATACTATAAAATCTATTAAATATTAACAAATTCGTGGCAATTGGTCGCCTACCAACATATCAACAATTCTTTCAGCACCAAAAACTGTTTTTAACAATACAATACCTGGGGGTGAGGTAATAACTTCGCCAATAATACAAGCATCTTTCCCTGCTGGGTGAGATTTCATAGCTGATAAAACGTTGTCAGCATTCTCTTTTGGAACCACTACAACTAACTTACCTTCATTAGCTAAATATAATGGGTCTAAACCGAGAATTTCGCAAACTCCGTTGACTTCTTCACGCACTGGTATAGATTCTTCGTAAAGACGAATTCCCACATTTGAACTGAGGGCAAATTCATTTAATACTGTAGCTAACCCACCGCGTGTAGCATCTCGCATAGCATGAACTTGTGGACATACTTGGAGAATAGTTTCTACTAAATTATGCAACGGCTGACAGTCACTTTCAATAGTAGTTTCTAAGGCTAATTCCCCACGGGCAATTAAAATTGCTGTCCCATGATTGCCTATTTCACCATTAATTATTACGGCATCTCCAGGTTTAATATTATGGGCGGAAATGCTAATTCCTCGTGGGATGATACCAATACCAGCAGTATTAATAAAGAGTTTATCGGCAGCACCACGATGTACAACTTTTGTGTCACCAGTGACAATTTGAACACCAGCTTTTTCTGCGGCTGCTTTCATGCTGTTTGCGACACGGCGTAAGGTTTCTACAGGTAATCCTTCTTCTAAAATTACGCTACAAGTTAGATATAAAGGTTTAGCACCGCTGACTGCTAAATCATTAACTGTGCCGTTAACGGCTAATTCTCCTATATCACTACCGGGGAAAAATAAGGGGTCTACAACATAAGAATCTGTTGTAAATGCGAGTCTGTCTCCTTGTTGCATGAGACTGCCTAAGTTGAAGCTGGCTTGGTCTTCTAGTTGTGAGAGAATTGGGTTATCAAAATTGCTGACAAAGATATCATCTATTAAATCACGCATGGCTTTACCACCACTGCCATGTGCGAGAGTTATATGAGTGTCTTGCACTTTAGTTTGGCGACGACGGACTTTTTCTATTTTTTGGAATAGGGGATTTTGGATTGGGTTTGTGGGGGAAATATTCATATTAAATTTTTTTTAAACGCAAAGGGACGCAGTAGACGCTTTTGCGGCTTGCCGCAGGCTGGGAAGCAGAGGTACGCTGAGTGTTATAAGTCTGAAGAGAAGCCGCAGGCGGGGAGAGGTTCTTGAGTTATTTTTGGTTTTTGGGCGATTGTTCTTTTGGCAATGGTGGAAAGTCGCCCGTATTTGTAATAGGCTGCACAAGCACCTTCGGAAGATACCATGCAAGTTCCAATTGGTGTTTCTGGTGTGCAAGCTGTACCAAATACTTTGCACTCCCAAGGTTTTAAGACTCCTTTAAGGATTTCTCCACATTTACAGGCTTTATGGTCGGCTACTTTGAGATTAGGAATGGTAAATTTAAGTTCGGCATCGAATTGGGCATATTCAGGTTGAATTTGTAATCCTGAATAAGGGATGTCACCTAAGCCACGCCAATCAAAACTATCTCGGACGGCGAAAACTTTATTTATGGCTTGCAGGGCTACTCTATTTCCAGATTTTTCGACAATTCGGTTATATTGATTTTCAACTTCGCAACGATTTTCTACTAGCTGTTGCAATAGCATCCAAATTGATTGGAGAATATCTAAGGGTTCAAATCCTGAGACGACAATTGGCTTATTATATTGTTGGGAAATAAATTCATAAGGGTCAGTGCCAATTACCATGCTGACATGGCCAGGGCCAACAAATCCATCTAGTTGTAAGTCGGGATTATCTAGTAGTGTTTTGAGGGCGGGAATCACGAGAACGTGATTGGAAAACAGACTAAAGTTATGAATTTCTTCGGCTGCTGCTTGCAGAATGGTGAAGGCGGTGCTGGGGGCTGTGGTTTCAAAGCCTAAAGCGAAGAATACTACTTCTTTGTTGGGGTTATCTCTGGCAATTTGTAGACTGTCTAAGGGAGAGTACACCATACGGATGTCTGCACCTTGTGCCCTGGCTTGCAGTAATGTGGTTTTGGAACCGGGAACTCTCATTGCGTCGCCAAAGGTGGCAAAAATGACGTTATGATTTTGAGAGATTGCGATCGCATCATCTAATCTCCCCTTTGGCATCACGCATACTGGACAACCAGGGCCATGAATTAGTTCAATAGCTTCGGGTAAAATTTCTTCGATACCATATTTAAATATAGAGTGGGTATGTCCGCCACATACTTCCATAATTTTGATAGGTTTTTCTAGCTGGCGGCATAATTTGGCGATTTCGCGGCGTAAGGCTTCTGCTTTTTCCGGTTCGCGGAATTCGTCAACATATTTCATAGGAAGTGAAGAGTAGTGAGTTTTATCTATAGGAATCCGCTTTCAGAAATCAAATATGAGTCCTATATCAGTTAATTTCGCTTTTGTGGTAGGAAGTTTTTTTAACAAACTGCTTTCTCTGCCTTTCTTTGCCTCTTGACACAACAAAGGTCTATTGTTTATAGCAGATTCTAGGTAAATCAGGTACAAAATTTAAGAATAAAGCCATATACCAATAAAGTTTAAACCCTATTCCCTATTCCCTATTCCCTATTCCCTATTCCCTACTTGTGCTGCTGCTAATTCTTGGAATAGTTGTAAAGTTTCCGCCGCTTCTTGTTCGTTGATTCGATTCATCGCAAAGCCAACGTGTACTAGCACCCAATCGCCAATACAAGCTTCGGCGGGATGTTGTTCATCTACGATACAAGCAATATTTACCTCGCGTTTAACACCACCAATGTCAACTATCGCTAATTTATGGTTAGCATTGGTAATTTCTATAATTTGTCCGGGGATTCCTAAACACATTTTTTTATTTGTCAAGATAAACTAACCGCAGAAGAAATTATTTCTAAACAAAAGTTTGTCAACTATCAACACTCATGTATTAATTGTGCGGCTGTAATAACTGCTTGTCCTAGAGATAAACCGCCATCATTAGCTGGAACTAAGCTATGAGTAAGTACTTTTATTTCCAATGCTTGTAATCCTTTGGTAACTTGGTCTAACAATATACAATTTTGAAATACGCCTCCTGTTAGGGCTACCTGATTAATCAGATTTTCTTGACTAAGATGCTTAACCATTTCTACAATCGCATTTGCTAAACCTTTGTGAAATTTAGCAGCTATAACTGATTGTGGAATCTGTTGCTGCAAGTCATCGAGCAAAGCTTGCCACATGGGACGCGGGTCTATACAATAAATACTATCTGAAAAGCTAAAACTAAAAGGATATATTAGCGTTTCTTTATCATTATTTAAGCTACTAACATCTACTATAGCTTCCATTGCGATCGCAGCTTGTCCTTCATAGCTACATTCATCTCTATAAATACCGATAGCCGCCGCCACCGCATCGAACAATCGCCCCACTGAGGAAGCTAGAGGAGAGTTAATCCCTTTATCTATTAGTTGATTGAGTAGTTTGAGTGGTTTGTTTTTCAAAAATTGAACTATTTCTAAATCAGTATATTTTTGTTCGCAATCATCCCAAAGGTTAGCCGCTACTAATTGGGTATATGTATTACGCCAAGGCTGATAAATAGCTTGTTCACCACCAAGCATTGCTACTGGTTTAAATGTTGCTAGGCGTTTAAATTTCCGGTAATCTGCTAAAAGAAATTCTCCACCCCAGAGTGTACTATCGTCGCCGTAACCTAAACCATCTAAAGCAATGCCTAATACTGGAGGGGAATCTAAAGGAATCCCATTTTCTGTCATACAAGCGGCGATATGGGCGTGATGATGTTGGATGTGATGAATTTTGATTTGATTTGTTTCTGCAAGTTCTTTACCAAATTTGCTTGAGAGATATTCAGGATGTTTATCAATAGCGATTACTTCTGGTTTATGCTCAAATAAATTTAAGTATAAATTTAAAGTCTCTTGATAAGTATTGAAAGCCGCAGCATTTTCTAAATCTCCCAGATGTTGAGAGAGAATTGCTTCTCCTTCCCGCAATAAGCAAAAGGTATTTTTTAACTCACTACCCATTGCTAAAATTTGCGGTATTTTGTGAAATCCTGGTGGTAAACTAATTGGTGTTGATGCATATCCTCTAGCACGGCGAATTGTTTGAACTTTATCGCCGATAACACGCACAACCGAATCATCTACCCGATTAATAATCTCTCGATTATGAAAGAGAAAATAATCAGCTATTTTCCCTAATTTCTCTCTTGCTTCGTCGTTATCAATACATTGTGGTTCATCAGCAAGATTGCCACTTGTTAGAACTATTGGGCGATTCATCCGCCGCAAAATCAAATGATGTAAGGGCGTATAAGGTAACATGAAGCCAAGGGTATTTTGCCCATATGCTACCGATGGTGCTACTACTTTTTTACCTGTCACTTGTAATAAAACAATTGGTGCGGCGGAACTTGTCAATAATTCTTTTTCTTTGGCGTTGACAATACAATATTGTTCAATTATCTCAATATCTCGCGCCATTAAAGCCAAGGGTTTATGATAGCGCTTTTTACGCTGACGCAGTTTTTGTACAACAGTTTCCTGTGTTGCATCGCAAGCCAGATGAATACCACCTAACCCTTTAATTGCTACAATCTCTCCCTTTTGCAATAAGGTACAAACAGCATCGACATCATCCAACATCGAAAACATAGAAGCAGTAACCGATTTCCCATCAGCACGTTCTAACCAAGCTGTAGGGCCGCAAGTATAACAAGCTACAGGTTGGGCGTGAAAACGACGGTTTTCGACATCGTGGTATTCCTTTCCACATTCGGGACACATAACAAACGCAGACATACTGGTATTGCATCTGTCATAAGGAATGGCACGAATAATACTTAGGCGGGGGCCGCAATGA
Organism: Nostoc sp. CALU 546; assembly: GCF_048836525.1. NCBI lineage: Bacteria > Bacillati > Cyanobacteriota > Cyanophyceae > Nostocales > Nostocaceae > Nostoc > Nostoc sp. CALU 546. Next base: position 119,464 of record NZ_JAWJTF010000011.1, on the reverse strand, counting down.
GTGCAGTTAGTAAATGGGTAGCGATAAAAGCGGCTAAAAGGGTCGAATATTTCTTGTTGACACTCCGGACAAGTGGCTGCATCAGGAACAACTTCTGTTTTAATTGCACTATTAACACTACTAGAAATCACAAAATTTTTAAAGTTAAATTCACCTTTGTAAGGAGTTCGAGTTAGTTCATTAATTTTTGCTAATGGTGGACACTCTGTTTGCAATCTGGCAACAAATTCTGTTAATGCTTCCTCACTACCAGATACCCGAATTAATACACCTTCACCATCATTACAAACATCTCCACATAAACCGTAAGCTTTAGCCAGACGATATACAGTAGGGCGAAATCCTACTCCCTGAACAGTACCGCGAACTCTAATTTCTTCATTCGCCATATAATTCTGACTTTCAAAGATTATAAATTACGAATTACGTTAGCGTAGCGGTAGCGAGTCTGCGAGCGTCATTACGAATTACGAATTATTAATCTGCCACAGCAATATTCGATTATTTCCAGAATCAGCTATTACCGCCGTATTACCACAAATTTTTATCCCGTAACACCAATTTAAGCTATCTCGTTTCGGCAGCCCAAAATTCCGATTTTCACCTTTACTTTGAAAATTCATTTGTCCTGCCAACCCATCTGCCACTACACCTTGCAGTGATAAAATTGATTCTGGCTTTCTCCATCCTAACAACCGAGAATTAGCCGTATCTGCAACTACTAACCAATCTTCAGTTACCCCTACACCATAAGGCATACTCAAACTACTAGCGCTTGGCAAATAAACTCCTTGATTCATTTCCACAAAATCAAAGCTTTTTTGTCCTAAAACCACTGCACAAGGGGTATTGTTTTCTGTTGGTATTCCCTGCCAAATCATCACTCTATGATTACCTGCATCGCTGACAACCAGATTCTCTCCCCAAAAGGTAATATCGTGACACCAACGCATACTCGCTGCGGTTGCAGAAGCACCGCCGTTTTCATTGCGAGATATCATATCCGGTTGTCCCAAAACTAAATCAGCAGGTTGACCATTTTCTGTTGGTAACTGATGCCAAATCAATACTCTTCGATTTCCTGTATCGGCAATAAATAGCTGTCCTTGATGATAAAAAACACCATAGGGCCAGTGCATTGTACTGGCAGATGCTTGTTGACTTCCCCGATTGGGTTCATTATCAATAAAATTAGCTTGTCCTAACACTAAATCTGCTGGAACATTGTTATCTTCTGGTAAGTTTTTCCAAATCAAAACCCGATGATTCCAAGCATCTGCTACAGCTAATCCTTCGCCACAAGCACAAATCCCAGTTGGTACACTTAAAGTTGCGCTTCCCGGTGTACCTTTAGCATTTTGTCCTTCATGAGAAAAGTCAGGTTGTCCAATTACCCAATCAGCCGGTTGACTATCTCTAGTGGGTAAATTTCGCCATCCCAATAACCGATGATGTCCTGTATCTGATACCCACAAAGGGCCAGTTTCGGATAACAAACAAGCACCACGAGGCCCAAACATTTCTATAGAACTTGGTGCTACAGGTATAACTAATTGCTGCGGTTCAATAATGTTGCCTAAAATTACCTCTGCACCCTGAGATGATAGAGGTAAACCTTGAGAAATCTCTGTTGCTTCTGACGGTAATTGTGATATGGGATTAATTATGATTGGGATATCCATAAACCGCAGATAGACACTGTTAATTATTTAAAAACATTAATGTTTATTAGCATGTAACAACAGTCACAAATTTGCATTATGTTTTTATCAACAAATCAGATGCGTTCCCTGGCATAAAACAAATTCTGTTCAGAATTCAGAATAAAAAATAAATATGTCTATTTGCTTGCGGAAAACACCGAAATGAGAAAGCGAACTGCGGTTTACTTGCTAAATCTACCGAAATGAGAAAGCAATATGTCTATTTGCTTGCTGAATCTACTGAAATGAGAAAGCAATATGTCTATTCAATACGGTTCGCCTAAGGCAAGAGACGCGATAAATCGCCGTCTCTACAAAGGACTGATTCTTGTCAAGACGGCGACTTATCGCGTCTTTGCGATTGGTTGCGTGTCATCAAAAAACCTTATCCGAACCGGATTGTATGTCTATTTGCTTACACAAAACACTAAAATGAAACAAGGTATTTAACATATACAGCTAATAGTTTGGCATAGCAAGTACAGAAGATCCAGAATTTATGCGTTGGGTAATGGATACGTTTCGGTGGATTGTGGCAATTGTTCTTAGACCTTTGGAGAAAAGGGGTTTTGTCCATTTACCCAAGCGTTGGGTTGTTGATCGCACCTTTGGCTGGCTGAATTGGTGTCGGCGTTTAAGTAAAGATTATGAAAGACTACCCGAAACTTCGGAGACATTCATTTATGTTGCCATGATTCGTATCACGGTTCGACGGCTTGCATAATTTTTAGCTGACTCTGACTTTTAAAACATCTTCTTAGAGCTTTTCTTAGTGCAATTCGGGGTGCAATTCGGGATAAACCCTTCTTAACCTTTCACGAATGCTTTTCGCAACACCCTTGAAAAAAGGATAATTTAACCTATTACTGACAAAAATTGCATAAAATCTTAAACAATCTCTGATAAATTTATAACTGTTTAATATATTAGGATTGCTGTATGTCAGCAAAAGAGTTTCTCAAAGCTAAATTTGATTCCCTTTATCCTCATCTGAATGAGAGATCAATACGTCTGTGGGCTGCCGCAGAAGCTATTGCATTCGGAAGAGGTGGGATTACGCAAGTTTCTCAAGCAACAGGTCTGTCACCAAAAACGATTCGTGTCGGAATCCGTGAACTTGAAATTGAGCCAGATACTCAAATCAAACATACTCAATTTCAGGAGAAAGTTCGATGTAAAGGAGGTGGTAGAAAGCGTCTGCTAGACACTGACCAAACCTTAATTCCAGACCTGGAATTATTAATTCAACCAGTAAGTTGTGGAAATTCAGATCCACCTCTACGTTGGACTTGTGAAAGCACCACAAAAATAGCTGAAAAATTGCGAACTAAGGGTCATGTTATCAGCGCTAGAAAAGTTGCTTATTTATTGTGTGAACTGGGCTACAGTCTACAAAAAAACTGTAAAACCAAAGAACGATCTTCTAACTATGATCGAAACATTCAACTTCAATATATTTATGATCAAGTGCAGAATTTTCAAGCCCGTGGACAACTGATAATTTCACTTGTAATCAAGAAAAAAGAAGTGATTAAAAATTTGAAGGAAGATGTAGAAGAATGTCAATCTAAAAAACAGTTTATCAAGGCTAATACTGATTATTTTCCCGAATATCAAAAACTCTTAAATACTCTACCGTATGAAGCTTATGATTTGACTACAAGCCAGGGATGGGTAAATGTGGGCATTAATAATGCCACTGTAGAGGTCACTGTTGAGTCAATTCGTCGATGGTGGCAAGATATGGGTAAAAAAACTTACAAAAATGCTACAGAATTGTTTATTACAGCAGACTGTAGTGAGCGTGATGAGTATTGCTTGCAGTTATGGAAGGCCCAACTCCAGAAACTTGCTAACGAAATTGGACTTATCATTCAGTTTGCACATTTTCCGCCTGCTACAAGTAAGTGGAACAACATAGAACATCGTATGTTCTGTCTGATTACAGAAAACTGGAGAGGTAGACCACTAACCATTAAAGAAGTAGCTATTAATTTAATTAGTACTGTTACCACCAATGAAGAACTAGTAATTAGTACTCCAAAAGATGAAAATAAATGCCAGATAGATATAGATATTAATGACAAAGAATTGTCAAGAGTCCACCTAGAAAAAATTAAATTCCATAATGACTGGAACTACCGATTTTTACCTCCGACTTATTTAGAATTATCGTCTTGCTTTAATAATAAAGGCGAACACACATTTTGAGATTAATAGAGAAAGGCACATGCATTATCTGCGAATTTTAATCCACAGTATCCGCATATATGGTTCTGCTTTTTCGGGGCTTTTGAAGTAACATACCATGTTCCTTGACAGGCAACCGTCGGCTATCTCCAACTCTCTCACCATAATGATTATCATTACTATAAAAGTGAGAATTTAATTTACTAAAATCCTTATTTAATAAGGGTTACGCTAAATCCCACTCTGATTCAGACTTGTCAATATTTAGATGCGTTTGCCCTGAGGTTAGGAGTAGCTACTATCCTTGTAGGAGAGGGCTTTCACCTTTGTCCCAGGTTTCGTTAGGAGATTTTCAAGGTTCTGTTCCTTGGTGTTTCACCCTTAGTTATGTGTTGGCTTAGGAACGAGTCACAGATTCATTGCCTTGGGGTATTAAACAGTATCGTAGACTACAAAAACTTTAGCAATCGCTCTTTGAGGAAAACGTTTTGATTTATTGCAGATGTACAAGCGACATCTTTAAATACCTCTAGTTTAGACCTCAATCTTTACTCCAAAATAAGTAAGTTATTTCTGCGTGATTACTAATAGACAAATCTTACTTGAATAGTCATATTTAGTTATGCTATTGTAAGCTCGTAAGCATTGATTTCGCCATAGTAACCTATGCTAAATAACAGTTAATGCAAAATTACACCCGTTAGCATTGGTTACTACCATATCCTGATTATAAGTTTTATTTTTCAACCAAGTAGCTCAATTACGTGAGAGTAATTCTCAATTTAATAATAATTGAAAGCTAATAATTTTATTATTAGCTGCTTGAATCAATACCTATAGGTATTGCTCTAATACTCCTGAATTTCTCTGCATCAAGTAGGAATTCTAGTAATTTAATCCTTGTCTATTATCAAAGCTTACGCGTTGAAAGGCTCCTATGTTAGTGGCTTCAATGTGTAAATTCCAATACTTTACAACAACATCTACAATCTACAAGAGGTAAAAAGCAGAAATGGCAAACGTATTTGTTAACGGAACTCAAGGAAATGATGTTTTCGCACTTATAAGCTCAAAAGATAATATTACTGTTACTGCCTTTGCAGGAGATGACTTGATAGCCACTGGATCTGGTAACGACTTTATTATTGCAGGTAGTGGGAACGACACTATTCCTACTCGAGAAGGCAACGATACTATCGATGGTGGTGATGGTAACGATCTAGTCGTTGGACAAGTAGGAGATGATTCTATAGATGGTGGTGCAGGAAACGACCTTCTTTCAGGTGGGCCTGGCAACGATACTATCAAGGCTGGCCTGGGCAACGATACTATCAATGGTGGTGATGGCAACGATACTATCTTTCTTGAAGGTCTTAATGATGAATTGAACGTAGTTTTTGCCGAGGGTGGAAACGATACTGTCATTGGTGGTAATGGCGTTGACTCCATTGATGCAGGTGACGGTAACGACTTTGTTTCTACTGGTGCTGGGGATGACGTTTTTACTGGTGAAGATGGTAACGATACTCTCAATGGTGGAATCGGTAACGATTTGATAGTTGGTGGTAGGGGAGATGATCGGGTTTTTGGTGATGCAGGTAACGACTTACTGTTTGGAGTTGATGGCAATGACATTCTGAATGGTGGTGCCGGGAATGATAATCTCGAAGGTGGTGATGGCAACGATGTTCTGACTGGTGGGATCGGGAATGATAATCTCGATGGTGGTGATGGCAATGACATTCTAAATGGTGGTGCTGAAAGTGACACCTTGACTGGTGGTGGTGGAAGTGACGCCTTGAATGGTGGTGCGGGAGCAGATAGATTAAATGGCGTCAATCCGATTGTTGATACTTCAGGTTTTGGAAAGGGTGAGATTGACGTTCTTACAGGTGGTCAAGGAAGAGATACCTTCGTTCTAGGTGACCAGAACGCTGTTTACTACAATGACGGCAATCGGTTATCCACTGGAAATCAAGATTACGCTATTATCAAAGACTTTCAATCTCGCTTTGATACTATCGAACTCAAAGGTTCAGCATCAGATTATTTATTGGTTCAATCTGTTGGTAGTCTTCCATTTGGGACATCTATATTCTTCACTGGTGGTTCAAATATTTCTGCTGAACTTATAGGTTTAATTGAAGGACAAGCGGCTACAAATTTCAATCTTAATAATACTAACCAGTTCTCTTTCGTTTAACTTGGTTTACTAGCTGTAATTAAAGCAAAAGAGAGGCTATCTCGGCAATATCCACTAGTTTTTTAGCGAACGCATGGAAGCCGACGCTAATGTTAAAACTCATTATGTGCGATAGCGCAAGTGCTATCGCACATACCTTCATCCGTTGAATTTTGCTCAGTTGCAGCGCTTGTATTCGCTTCTTCAGCCGAGCATTTTCCTCTTGACATATTAACGCTTCCACTTCTTATACACTTTCTCAATACGGTTTGGTTAAAGAAAAAGGGTTTTTAAGTCTTGCGCCTTATATCCCTCCACTGAATTTAAGTACAAAATTCAGTGGAGGGATATAAGGCGGGAAAAACCTAAATATTTTTCAATAAACATTTGAGGTTTTTCCAAACAATTCAGGAATCGTATAAACGTAGGTTGTATGTATATTTGGTCGCTAACCTGAAGATTAACTTCAGACGGTCAAATTGCACGTTAGTTATTACAATCCATAACATATAAAGATTTATGAAACACCAAGATCAGTCATTTCAAAAAACAAAGCCGAAACACAATCGTGAAGCTAGTAAATTAGAAGTTATGCCTAATACTTTGGGTTTAGATCAACAACATTGCGACATCCTTGAATATTGCAATGTACTTGTTAAGCATCTAACTCCAGATGATCTGACTAATTATTTAAATCCTGACGAGACTTTTTTAGGATTTGGATATGGAGGGAGTGAATCTATGACCCTTTTTTTAGAAAAGCCAGGTAGTGGAAAATTTGTTCGTAAGGTGTTAAGTGAACGTCTGATTACCCCAAAATGGGGACGGGAAGGCAGCGATGTAATGTTGCCTCCTTGTGCGAAAGCCAAGAGTCAGACTCAATACTTGATGAATCTGCCGGAATCAGTTAAGCCTCTTTTTCCTCAAGTATTGAACGTGATTGAGCGCGAACAAACAGTAACAGAGGATGGATCTACAATCTACGAATATATTTACGACATGACTTTTGTTCCTGGCATTGAAGTTAGCCAGTTTGTCAGAAGGTGTAATCCGTCCAAGGAAATCGTAGCCGCACTCTATTGCGTAATCTTCCGGCTGCTGAATGAAAAGATTCACAGTCAGCGTCGGCGCAAAATGTCACAGCCTACTTTGGAGCAATCCTATTTCACCAAAATTGAAAAGCGTCTTGCTCTCGCGCAGGAAACAGCACCGAAAACTTTCAATGACAGCCTGCTAAAAAGCGAAGACATCATGATTAATGGCAAGAGAATGCGTAACTTGCCTCGCCTGCTCAGAGAGTTTCGAGAAAATCCAATTTACCATTCGATTTTAGAGCCGAAGTTCCACTCTCTGGTTATGGGCGATACTAATACGGAGAATATCAAAATTGGCAATATCGAGCCATTGTTGAAACATTATGACAACTTCTCTGTCACAAACCCTCCGTTTACTGCTGAAGATATAGAGATTCGTTTCCTCGATCCGCGCGCTATTGGATTTTATGAGAACGGTGTTGATACTAATGCCGACGATCCGATGTACGACAATAAGCCCTGGCATAATAGTCTCGGCAACTATGATAAGATTCACGGCGAGTATTTTGATCTTGCCTACCAACTCCACAGAGAAATACCCCATATTTTGCTCGCTTTTGATGAAGAAAACCCATACGAACTCTCATATAGTGGGATAGAAGAACATTTCAGCGAAGTGATGACTGCTGCTTGGAAGTTGGACAATCCAGATTCAGATGTAAATCAGAACGATCCTAACTGGCTCATACGTTTTGTTTTCCTTATGGGTAGCCACTTTGCGGCAATGCCCCCCTACCACTTTAGCAAGAACAACGATGGTGTTTTGATCGACAATGCACATCACCAAAAACGTCCATTAGCAATCTACGTTGAAGGGATCAAGTGGCTTAATTTAACTCTCGATATGCTCGAAGGAAAGATAGATGAATTCCACGGCATCCCGGTTCCTAATTTCCAGATTTTCAACCATGAACTAGAAACAGTAAAAGCACCTTTAGATTATGCAGTTCCCGAAAATTTCACCGCAAATCAGTCAGATGATCGGTCAACGCCAGTGTTTCAAAGGGCTGCTAAATGAACGACGGGTTTTTCCAACCCCTTGGCACTGGTGCGTTCACGGCTTAGGAATCGGACAGGAAGCAACAGGCTTTGATCCAGAGAAATCGGATCAGTTGCTCAAAATAAGTCTTGCGCTATCTCGAAAAAATAACACTAGTTACAATACATTTGCACATCATTTGCTTAATGGCATCCTGGCAAGATGTGAAGCTGTATCGTTCAATAGTTACCTTGCTCAAGAGCGATCGCATGACGAGTTTAAAAGCGCTATCGACCAGTTACCGACTGAACCTTGGCAGTACGCACGTGCTTGTGCTTTATTAACGGAAAGTTTAGTGAAGGTCGGTCAGCTTGAACCCTATCGACATCTTGTCCATTGGCATCTAGAAAGGGCATTAGAGCAAGTAGCAAAATTAGATTTATCCAGCGATAAGCTGCGTTATGAGCAATTACAGCTATTTGCTAATCTGCTCTTGGCCGTAGGACAGGCAGAGTTTACAGACTTGCTAGTGTTACAGCAGGAAAATGGGGATACATATACTGCTAAAGCTTTGCAATTGGCTACAACTATCTCTGATATCTTTTACCGTGGTAGAGGTTCCGCGATTATTTTTTCCGTCTTAGCCATCATCGGTTGCAGAGATCAAGTATGTACTGGAGAGCAAAATCATCTTCAGACTCTTTTAGATATCTTTGATTCGGAGATGTCTAATTCATTAAGACGAAGTTCAGATGGAGTTCATGAGGGATCAGATTACTACCTATTCCCCCTCTCGCTCATACTCAATGCAATTGCCGTGTTGGATTGTCCTGATTATCTAACCTATAAGAGGGACTGGGTAGAACAAGCTGTATCGCTTTATCATACGCTCTCGCCTGCTTCACAAGCTTCGCAGATAACATTTTTTATCTATGCATTAGATAATCTCGGAGTGCTTGATGTCTATGTGCCTGATATAGTTATATTCTTTCATCAGTGTATGGAAGGATATATACAATCAACAGACGGCTTCCGAGTTGATGCTTATTTACGATGCACTTACTTGATTCATCTGGCTTGCCAATTAGGACGTTCTGATATTCTTCATTCGTCTATTTTGTCAATATTCTCGAATAGTGCAGCCGAGATATTTGGTTCAGAACATTATCTCGAAAGTACTTACGGCTCCAGTTATATGGTGGCGGCTTATGCATTATCTGCATTTGATAGAATAGGCAAATTGGATATGTTGTTTAGTCCAGAACTCAGACTGCCGGATGCGATCGCTCGTTTTCAAGATAATCCTGAGTCAACCGCAATAAATTCACCAAAAACCGTGTTTGCGCTGATTGAAGCTGGGTTGCGAATGCGTCCTATCGGGTTTTGTGACACGCCACTTTTCCAAAAAGTTCACATTAACAAGTAACAATTTGGAAAAGCATATTCATGGTTCACAGTTTTGGTAAAGTTAAATAGATGATTTGAAAACCACATAGGTTGTAGGAGCAATTCATTAATTGCCCCTACAGCAAGGTTTTATTTCCCATTCAAAAATGATTTTATTTACGTTAATCCACAACATAATTCTTTTTTTCAGTGCATAATTCCTAATAAAAGGATAGATAGTTAAAGAGAGGTTAAAAACTAATTAATATGGCAACTATAAATTTAAAAGTGAACGGAGAAAATAGAGAGGTTAATGTCACTGAAGACACTCCACTTCTATGGATGCTTCGGGATCATCTTGGGCTAAATGGGACTAAATTCGGGTGTGGGATGGCGCAATGTGGTGCTTGTACAGTACATCTCAACGGTATTCCGATTCGTTCATGTGTGACGCCAGTATCGGCAAGTATCAATCAAGATATCTTAACGATAGAAGGACTGTCGGAGATCGGCGATCACCCAGTTCAACGAGCTTGGACAGAACTTGATGTACCGCAATGTGGATATTGTCAGTCTGGGCAGATGCTCTCTGCTGCGGCGTTGCTTTCTGAAAATCCACAACCTACGGATGCTGATATTGATGCTGCGATGTCTGGTAACATTTGTCGCTGCGGTACTTATCAAAGCATACGAGCCGCCATTCATAGAGCTTCCGAATTGTTGAGCCAGCAAAGTTAAGGAGGTTGTCAGAATGGAAAACAATACAACTACGCGGCGCAGTTTTCTCAAGGCATCTGGCACAGTGGGAGCAGGTTTGTTTCTTGGGTTTTATCTGCCACCGACTAGCCGCGTACAGGCCGCAACCTCTCCAGCTAATCCAACCAAGCCCCTATCAAAGCCCAACGCCTTTATCCGCATCCTGCCGGATAATACTGTGACGATTGTTGTCCATAAAGTTGAAATGGGGCAAGGGGTTTATACTTCTTTACCGATGATCCTCGTTGAAGAACTCGAAGCCGATTGGGACAAAATTCGCATTGAGTCTGCCCCCGTGCATCCCGACTATGACCATACAGTATGGAAAAATTATCAAGGTACTGGCGCTAGCACTAGCATTAGCTCCACTTGGGATCAACTGCGGCTCGCTGGTGCTACAGCACGAGAAATGTTGATTGCTGCGGCTGCCACAACCTGGGATGTATCACCAGAGAGTTGTATTGCTGAAAAAAGTTATATTTTACATCCAGCTAGCGATCGCCGCTTATCTTTTGGAGAATTAGCCGATCGCGCCGCCCAAATGCCAGTGCCAGAAAACGTTACGCTCAAAAAGCCCAGTGAATTCAAACTCATCGGTAAGCCAATCAAGCGCTTGGACACTGCTGACAAGGTTAAGGGGAAAGCGGTATTTGGGATCGATGTCCAAGTTCCCGGAATGCTGATTGCTCTGATTGCGCGACCGCCAGTTTTTGGCAGTCGCTTGCAGAATTTTGACGCTGAAGCAGCCAAAGCCGTTGCAGGTGTAAAGCATCTGGTAGTGCTACCTATGGGTATAGCAGTTGTGGCCGATAGCTTCTGGAATGCTAAAAAAGGGCGTGATGCCCTCACAATCACATGGGATGAAGGCCCCAATGCCGAGCTTTCCTCTGAAGGTTTACAGAGCAAATATGCTGACCTAGCAAATAGTCCAGGGTTAGTGGTGAGAAAAACGGGCGAAGTCACACCCGCACTTGATGCAGCAGCGAAAAAGCTCCAAGCCGTTTACGAAACACCTTACCTAGCCCATGCACCGATGGAGCCATTAAACTGTGTAGCTGACGTGCGATCGCACAGTTGCGATATCTGGACAGGCACACAGATGCATACAACCGATCAACAAGCTGCCTGTGCAATTACCGGACTAAAGCCCGAACAAGTTCAGATTCATACAACTTTACTAGGGGGTTCCTTTGGACGACGCTCTAATCCACACGGTGATTACGTCAAAGAAGCCGTGCAACTATCCAAAGCCATTGGCAAGCCGGTGAAAGTAATCTGGACACGGGAAGACGATATCCGTGGCGGTTATTATCGACCAGTGCATTACAGTAAAATTGCTGCCGGGCTTGATAAAGATGGCAACATTACTGGATGGTCTCATCGGTTGATTGGTGAGTCAATTGGCAAGGGTACTCCATTTGAAAAATTATTGATTCATGAAGGCATCGATCACCTTTCGATTGAAGGGGCAGATCACCCTTATACAATTCCCAACCAACTGGTAGACTATCACCCTGTTGATAATGGTGTGCCAGTATTGTGGTGGCGTTCAGTTGGTCACAGTTTTACTGCCTTTGTTGTCGAGTCTTTTTTGGATGAATTGGCCACCGCCGCCGGCCGAGATCCGCTTGAATTCCGGCTTGCCATGCTAGGTGAGCAACCACGACATCGAACCACTTTGAAACTCGCTGCTGAAAAAGCAGGTTGGGGACGCAAGCTTCCAGTCGGTGTACACCAAGGACTAGCCCTACATAAATCATTTGGCAGCACCGTCGCCCAGATTGCCGAAGTATCCGTCACTGCCGACGGACAACCTCGTGTTCACCGAGTAGTTTGTGCTGTTGATTGTGGCATTGTGGTCAATCCTGATACTGTGCGGGCCCAAATGGAATCGGGCATTGTCTATGGCTTATCCGCCGCGTTATATGGCGAGATTACCTTTAAAGACGGTCGTGTACAGCAAAGTAATTTTCACGATTATCCCGTACTGCGGATGAATGAAATGCCCAAGGTCGAAGTTTATATCGTGCAGAACACAGAAAAACCTAGTGGTGTGGGTGAAATTTCCACACCTCCCATCGCACCTGCGGTATGCAACGCGATTTTTGCAGCCACAGGCAAACGGATTCGGCAATTACCCATAAGCGCATAAAAGTTACAGCAAGCATAGATAAATTAGTGTGACTGCATAGCATACCGATTTAAGACGTATCACCCACGAATTTTCTTTACAGCTAACCAGGAGGCAAAATGACCACAACGACAACTGCTGCTGTAGTCCACGAACCCCAAGGGCAATTTACATTCGAGACTATTGAACTCGATGATTTACGCAGCAACGAAATATTGGTTCGTAATCAAGCTAGCGGCATCTGTCATACAGATTTTGTGGCGCAAAATCTCATGAAACTACCGATTGTGTTAGGTCACGAAGGTGCAGGGATCGTGGAAGCTGTGGGGTCGGGTGTTAGCCGAGTTAAACCAGGCGATCGCGTCATCATCTCTTACCCTTGGTGTGGTACTTGTCATGGGTGTTTGGAGGGTCAGCCTTATTTCTGCGATCATCACATCCCCTTGGGATTTGGTGGTACTCGCTTAGATGGCTCCCACACGATTAAGTTGGGCGGAAAGAAGATTTCCGGTGCATTTTTTCAGCAGTCCTCTTTCGCTAACCACTCAATTACAGTAGAGCGCAATGTCGTCCCAGTAACCAGCAATCAGGCTGCTGAGAGGTTGGCAGCCATTCCTTGTGGGGTTCAAACCGGTGCGGGTTCTATTCTCAATACCTTTAAAGTCGGCCCCAGAGACGGACTGGCGGTTTTTGGTGCCGGTGCTGTCGGTTTGAGTGCCATTATGGCAGGTAAACTAGTCGGTGCGTGGCCATTGATTGCTATTGATGTGGTGGAAGAACGCTTAAATTTGGCGCTGGAGTTGGGTGCAACCCATGTATTTAATGCCAAAGACGGGAGAGTTGCCGAACGAATCAAGGAGATTGCCCCTCATGGTGTTCGCTATACCCTGGAAACCTCCGGGAATGAACAAGCGCTCAATGATGCCATTGACTGTTTAGCCACTGGTGGCGAATGCGGTATGGTGATCGCGCCTCACTTTGGCGAGAAATATCCGTTTTCACCAACGCAGGTTTTTAAACGTGCAGCAAATTTGCGGGGAATTATTCAGGGGTCTTCTGTACCAAATACGTTTTTGCCGACATTACTGGAATTAAATCAGCAAGGGCGCTTTCCCTTTGAACGTTTGATTACCGTTTATGATTTCCAGGATATCAATAAAGCTGTAGCGGATACTAAAGCGGGCAAGGCGATCAAGCCAGTCCTGAAAATATCATAATCAGCCGTCCTTTAAGGCTTTTGAAGTTAATACAAAGGAAAAGGAAATCTCAGTCATGCAATTTATAGTATTTATATTAGGTGCCTTCTTGATGGGAGCCATTACCCCCATCTATCTGCCAATGAATAGCTCTGTGGCTCGGTATGTAGGTTCGCCAATTCTAGCCAATATAGCTTTCTTTTTCATGGGTCTGGCTACCACCTTTATAGCTTTGTCAATAACCTTGCTTTTTACATCAAACATAGATGGGTTAGCGATCGCTTCAAAATTCAAAAATGTTCCCATACATCTATATCTCAGTGGTGTCTTTAGTGCTTTGTTAGTCTTCGGAACCACCACTTTGATTCCCCGTTTGGGAGCTAGTACTTTCTTTGTTTTGTTTGTGTTGGGTCAGGTAGTGATGGCAGCGGTGGTTAGCCATCTAGGTATCTTAGAGTCTCCTAAAGACCCGATTTCGCTCCAAAAAGTTGCCGGTATCATCTTCTTGATCGCAGGTGTAGGGCTAGTCACATTTTCTAATGTTAAAGAAATCAGTTGGCTACCTAATTTCTTAAAAAGCTTTGATGCCAGCCTTTAGCAGCAATAATCTACCCTCAATTAAACTCATCTTAAGCAGAGTTAGTCTAGGAATGAAATGCTAGTAAACGTTACAACCAGTTCTGTAATCAACGCATCAGTTGAACAAGTATGGGCGAAAATCCGGGACTTTAATGGTCTACCTAATTGGTATCCGTCTGTAATCGACAGCCATATAGAAAATGGTGAGCCTAGCGACAAAATAGGCTGTATCCGTAGTTTTAATCGTGAAGATGGACTGAACCTGCGGGAGCAATTACTAGGACTTGACGATCAAAAATATGTCTGCACCTATTTTCTGCTAGAGCCTAATAAGCCGATGGAAGACTACATTTGTACTATACGACTGTTACCAATTACAGATGGCGATCGCACTTATATCGAATGGCTGGCAAACTTTAAATGTTTACCTGAAGAAGAAACCGAATTACGGCAGAATCTAGAACAGGTGTTTCAAGTCGGTTTTGATGCCTTGAGCAAAATTTTCAGCAGATAATATGGATTTTAGCAAACGAGCTTTTTTGAAAACAGCAATGGATCTGTCCATCGGTGCGGTGGTGCCTCCATTGGCAACAGATGCATCCCAAGTCACCAACTACACTACTGAGTTCAGCAAGAGCGTCTTCAAGAAAATTGCGATTGAAGAGGCTTTTGCAACGCCAGAATTATTTGATGAGTGGCGCAAACTCCTTGCTACCAGTGTGGATAAAGAACCCGGATTCCAAAAATTGTACAAACCGTTTCTGAATAGCCCTGCAACTAAAGAGATCCGCGATCGTCTCACTGATGTTGGAGCCAGCCGCATTCGTGATATGGATCAATATGGAATTGACATGCAAATACTGTCAATCACGTCGCCAGGTGTTCAAGTATTCAGTACCGACAAAGCTGTAGATATTGCCAAAAAGAGTAACGATCAACTAGCTGAATTCATCTCTGCTTACCCAGATCGGTATGCTGGACTTGCCGCAGTGGCACCCCAAGCACCGAATGAGGCCGCTCGCGAGTTGGAAAGAGCAGTAAAATATCTGGGTCTTAAAGGTGCAATAATTAATTCCCACACTCACGGGGAGTATTTGGATCAATCAAAGTATTGGGTAATATTTGAAGCTGCCCAAGCATTGGATATACCAATTTACTTACATCCGAGAACACCTTCTCCAGAGATGATAAAACCTTTTCTCTCTTATGGTCTCGAAGGTGCTGGTTGGGGCTTTGCTGTAGAGACTAGCACGCACGCAATGCGTTTAATCCTCAGTGGTTTATTCGATCGCTTTCCCAAACTTAAATTTATTCTAGGGCATTTAGGCGAAGGTATACCGTTTTGGCTTTCCCGGATCGACGGTCGTTTTGCTAATGAAACTTGGACAAAAATGGATGATTCGAGTCAAGCAATAAAGCGGCAAAAAAAACCAAGCGAATATTTCATGGATAACTTTGTTGTTGCTACCAGTGGGGTAAACTGGTCTCCAGCTTTGCTGTTTGCGCTTTCAGTATTAGGTTCTGACCGTATATTGTTTGCCATTGACTACCCGTATGAACCTACTGCCAAAGCAGTTGAAGGTATAGATAGTACACCTATGAGCGATGTTGATAGAAAAAAAATATACCATCTAAACGCGGAAAATTTGTTTAAACTGAAAACCCTGTAAAGTATGGGTAAGTGTAGTGTCAGATCGTCATTCACGATGGCTGAAACCCTTATTTTTACGTTCTATTTCAAAAGTTTGTGGTTTACTGAAAATAAAGAAGTCCGAATATCTTCTCCCTATCTTCTATCTCCTGCCTTCTCTACACCACCCATGAAAGAACTTCAAAACATCCTCGCAGCTTTTGAGCAAAGTCAAAAGAAAGGTGAACTTACTGCTCTAGCCACCGTTGTCAAAACTAGTGGCTCTGTCTATCGTCGCCCTGGTGCTAGGATGCTGCTGACTGAAGAAGGGCAAATGATTGGCTGTGTGAGTGGTGGTTGCTTAGAAAGTGATGTGTTTGAAAAAGCCCAAGCCCTGATGTTTGCTGATGGAGTTCCGGTTGTTGTCAACTATGATACTACTGCCAGCGATGATATTGTTTGGGGATTTGGTCTTGGTTGTAATGGTGTAGTTGAGGTACTCATTGAGCCGCTTTCTAACCAATTGGCCAAAGGTCAGCTAGATTTTATTGCTGAATGTCTGCATGGGCAAGAGTCAGGGGTAATGGCTACTGTATTTAAAGTGAGTGGAGAAATCATCGCCAAAGTAGCATCTCGATTGTTCTTAAAGCCAGATGGTACTGTTATTAGTAATATTGAAGATGAATTACTTGTGCAGCAGATTTTGGTAGATGTCCAACAAGTACTCAACCAAGGGGAATCGCGGGTAAAGTCTTATATTCTTCCCAGTGGTATTGCTGGAGTCTTCCTAGAAGTCATTCATCCTATTGTTCCTTTGGTAGTTTTTGGTGCAGGCCATGATGCCATCCCAGTTGTCAATCTTGTCAAACACCAAGGTTGGCACGTCACAGTTGTCGATAACAGACCAGGCTATATAACTTTTGAACGTTTTCCCAATGCAGACCAAATTATTTTTAGCGAACCTCAAACAATTCAGAACCACCTCAATCTGAATTCACGCACAGTTGCTATAGTTATGACTCATAGATATGAGAGCGATTTGGCACTGCTGCGAACCTTGTTACCATCTTCTGTATCCTACATTGGTATTCTCGGCCCTAAAAGTCGCACTCAGCGATTACTACAAGACCTCAAGTCTGAGGAATTTTTGCCAAAAGATACACAACTGCAACGTCTTTACGCTCCTGTGGGTCTTGATATTGGTGCAGATTCACCAGAAGCGATCGCGCTCTCAATCGTAGCAGAAATTCAAGCAGTGTTGGCAAATCGCGCTGGTGGAATGCTCAGGGCACGACTTGGCTCAATTCATGGAGAGGAAATCACATGTCTGATGTCGGTCTAATTATTCTTGCTGCTGGTGCATCCACTCGTATGGGAACGCCAAAACAACTTCTACGTTACGGTGAACAGAGTTTGATTGGGCATATCGTTCAAGTGGCAAATGCTTCAGTTTGCCACCCAATTATTGTTGTATTAGGGGCATATTCTGAACTTATTAAACCAGAGATTAACTCAGAACAAGTATATGTTATGGAAAATCCACTTTTTGGTGAGGGAATAAGTAGCTCTATTCGTGTTGGTATAGAAGCCCTTAATCTCATCAAAAAAGAAGCAAAAGCTGTTGTTTTGATGGTATGCGATCAACCTTTTATTTCACCTCAACTCATAAATCAACTTGTTGAAGTTCACGAAACTACTCTTAAGCCAATAGTTGCTTCACAATATGCAAACACTCTAGGTGTTCCTGCATTATTTAACCGCACTTTATTTGCAAAACTGACCAGACTCAGTGGCACGGATGGTGCAAGACAGATAATTAAAAAATCTCTTGGAGAAGTTTTAGCAATTCCTTTCCCCGAAGGTGTATTTGACTTAGATACTCCAGATGATTACGAGCAGCTTTTAATAAAAAATGGGACGGGATTTTAAAATTGATAATACAGCAGATTGCAGTTAGTGAAGGGTTGTATGCAACAGCTTACAACCCCATTGGAAATTATACAGTCACTTTTTTCACATTCTCAAGCTGATTGACCTTATCCCACCAACTCCGTAGTTTCGGAGTTTGACCAGTAATTACCTCAAACTCCGAAGTCTGCGATAGGTAGATGAAGAGAGGAATTAGGTAGAAATCGGCAATGCTTAGTTGGCTACCAAGTAGATACGGGCTAGCAACAGATAGTGATTCAATTGCCTCTATAGCCTTTTTTGCTGGTGCGGAAGCCTTTTGTACCAAATCGGAATCTGTATTGCCGCCCTGACTTGGTACAACCAAGCATTGCATTACAATTGTTCCAACATGAGCATAAAGATAGTTATCAATAATCCCTATTATCTGACGCATCCGCGCTTTGAGCATGGGTTCAGATGGGCTGAACTTGTTATCGGCAAACACTATATCGAGGTATTCGGTAATTGCTGTTGTTTCATAAAGCAGTTCCCCATCTACTTCCAGAGTTGGTATTTTTCCAAAAGGATTTTTGGATAAATACTCCGCTGAGTGGTTTTCTCCAGTAAATATATCAATTCCTTTAAGGGTGTAATCTACACCTGCTGACTCTAGCAGCAACCGGACAGTGCGAACATAAGTACTGAGGGGAGTTCCGTAAACTATGAGTTTGGTCATTATTTTCAAGTTCCCAGTTAAAAATTTTACAGTAGAGTTGGTAAGTCTTTAATGTTGAGAAAACTTTATTGCTACCCAACTTATCCAGTAATGCTTGCCAATAGGCGCAGGGCTATGATCTTTGATTACTGAATCGGTGTTTTAGCGATCGCCTACTCTGGCTTTCGAGCAGTTACAATACTCCAGTATTCAAAGGTCGGTTTAACTTCAATGTCAACAAACCCAGCTTCTGCCAGTATGCTAGATAGCTCCAGACCTGAATATTCTTGTCCGCCAGCACACCAAATCTGCATAATCACGTTGAATGCCGCAGTGGATAATGGCCCTGTCCGATGATCGTTAAATAGCCACTGGTGAATAATTATGCGTCCACCAGGCTCTAAACTATCAAAGCTTTTTTTTGTCAGAAAACGGTTTTTCTCAAGGTCGTAATTGTGATATATCAGCGAGTAAAAATGCAAATCAGCAGAGGGGAAAGGATCATTCCACATATCCCTAACTTCAGTGGTAATTTGCTCTGACAGTCCATACTCGGCAATATACTCTTGAGCGACTTCGCAGACTGGCGCTATATCCAAAATTGTGGCTTTCAATTTAGGCCACTTGAGGGTTGCACCGATGCTGTGAGCGCCAGAACCCCCAGCAATATCAAGCAGATGTTTATTGCTAGATAGGTCTAAAGTTTCAGTCCACGCCAGGGCGGGAGCAACACTAATGGAATGCATCGCTTTTGTAAAAGTTCGCGTAACTTGATCTTTATTTTCTTGTTCGTGAACTTCGTATAGTGAATCACCCTCATAAACAATAGGAGCATCTGTTAAAATTGCTTTCTTAACTCCCACGTAGGAGAAAGAATCGGCGTTAGCAATCATCAAATCCAAATAGCCGCAAAAAGAAGTAGGGTTAGTTTCAAGTAAATACTCAGAAGCAACATTCGTAAGGGAGTAGTATCCATCCTTTAGTTCGATAAAATCCAGAGATGCACATACAGATAAAAGCGTTCCTGCTGCTCGTGGTGCAAGGTTTAGACTCTGGGAAATCTCTTCTAAAGTGCGTGGTGTTTCCGCTAGGAGGGGAAACAGTTTTAGTTCATGAGCAACTAGCAAAGTTGGATAATTGTATAAACCAACGATCACATCCCAAACTTTTGTACCAGATGTTTGTGGTTTGTCAAGCTTGTTAATTGAAGCTTTACTTGTTACTTGGGTCATTTTAATTCTCCTAAGTAATTGCAAAAATGGGTAGTGCTAAATATGTAGTAAAAATGCAGATTTACTAATTTAAATTGGCGCTGTTGCACAAATTAGGGAGAATGGTAAATTTTGCCTATTACCATATTTCGTTCCCCACTCAGCCTGAATATGAAAACCAAAGCCAACTACAAAACTATATATCTATAGATAGAGATGAGACACAGCAGTGATGTTCTCATCACCGTGACCTTGCTTGATAGCTTCTGTAAATATATGCCAAGCTGTTTCCGCCATTGGCACTGACGCGCCATTTAGTTTGGCTGTGTCGAACACATAACCTAAATCTTTCTCCACAAGCTCAACAGGAAACATTGGGGCAAAGTTGCGAGCCAGTATTCCACCTGCGGCTGCTTTAGCTGCTGGGCTACACACCGGAGTTGAGGACACAATGTCCATCACTTTGGTTTCATCTAGTCCGCAACGTTGCATAAGTCCAATCAACTCGCTTACAGTTGCAACTTGCACACTGAACAGCGCATTGACAGCAAGTTTGACAGCTGCTCCGCTTCCACTTGGCCCAGCATGGTGTACAGCGTTACCCATAGCTTTTAAAACTGGCTCTGCCTTTGCAACAGCATCGGCTTCACCACCAACAAAGTAAATTAACTGGCCTGCTTTTGCCTGTGGGCGAGAACCAGCTACTGGTGCATCCAAGAAGGTGATTCCTTCATGAGAAAAGTGCTTTGCAAGTTCCCGCGCCCAAGCAACAGTTATTGTTGAACTTTCAATAGCTACGGAGTTTTTAGACAAGCCAGCCAGTGCACCAGTATCAGGATTTAACCATACATCCCTTGAGGCATCGTCATCTCGCACCATGCAGATAGCAAAGTCTGCTTCCTTCACAGCTGCACGAGGTGTATCGGCGGCTTCAGCCCCCATCTCCACAAGAGGAGCTGTCTTATCTGGACTTCGGTTCCATACTTTAACCTCATGACCTGCCTTTAAAAGTGCTGCGGCCATGGGCGACCCCATCGCACCCATACCAAGTACAGCAACTATAGACATATAATTATTTCCTTAGAGAGATGATTGTTTTCTTGGGCATCAGCTTACTTTATCTATCAAATGGTATCAATAGTTGCTATTGCATCACACTCGTGCATAATATACAAGAATGGATTTGGAAAGCTTACGTATTTTCATTGAAGTTGCTCGTCGAGGCAGTTTTGCAGCAGTCGCCCGAGACCACAATATAGATCCCTCATCTGTATCGCGGGTCGTCGCCTCTCTTGAGGAAGAATTAGGCATACGCTTATTCCAGCGAACAACACGGCACATGACCCTAACAGAGTCCGGAAATCTCTACCTGTGTCGTGTTGATGCTTTGTTAGATGAGCTAGAGCACGCTCGTGACGAAGCCCTTGCAGTCAGTGTTGGCCCTATCGGTACTTTGAGAGTCACGACCTCAGTAGCGTTTGGTCATAAGTTTCTTGTGCCCTTACTCCCAGAATTTCGGGATTTATTTCCCGATCTCAAACTTGAACTACTACTAACAGATACAAATCTTGATTTAGTATCTGAACGGGTGGATTTAGCGATCCGTCTCGGGCCAAATATTCAGATTGGTGTTATCTGCCTAAAGTTATTCAACACGCGCTACCGAGTGTGCGTTAGTCCTGCCTACGTGGAGCGTGAGAAGTACTTACACGTTCCAGACGATCTCCGAGTTCATAAGTGCCTACTTTTCACTTTACCAAACTTCCGATCAAGGTGGTTATTCCGTGACAATAATGGAACAGTCAGCGAAGTACCTATCGAAGGTGATGTAGTGATATCAAATGCGTTAGGACTTCGTGATTGTGCGCTTGCTGGTATGGGGCCTGCACTGTTAGCCAACTGGCTGATTGACGAAGATATCGCTCAGGGAAAGCTTATTGACTTATTCCCAAATTATCATGTGACTGCGACGGATTTCGAGACAGCTGCATGGCTTTTATACCCTAGTCAAACTTATTTACCAAACAAAGTGCGAGTCATGATTAACTTTCTAAAACGAAAATGCTCTGACTGCAAATAAGATGAGTTATCCCTCTTTCAAGAAACCCTTTCTACATAAGCTTTAAGTCAAGTGTTTCTTGAAAGAGGGATAAGTGCGATCGCATTAAAAATTATTGAAAAATTGAGCGCTTGTTGACAAAATTCTGATTAGTAATCACAATGTAATTACAATCAAGGATAAGTCTTCTCATGGGGACAGCAATTAGAACCCGTATTGTTAAAATCGGAAATTCTCAAGGTATCCGCATTCCTAAACTTCTGCTGGAACAAAGTGGTATTGGCGAAGAGGTGGAAATTGAAATTCAAGATTGTCACCTAATTGTCCGTGCTGCCTCTCAATCGCGTCATGGATGGGATGAAGCATTTGCAAGAATGGCGAAGCAACACGACGATACACTGCTCGATGATGCAATAACTACAGAGTGGGAGCATCTAGAGTGGGAGTGGTAGTGAATCGATTTGATGTGTTTTTGGTTAACCTCGACCCAACAATTGGCAGTGAGATTCAAAAGACAAGACCCTGTGTAGTAATTTCACCAGATGAGATGAATAAATATATTGCCACGGTTATTGTTGCTCCGATGACAAATAAAGGACAGTCTTATCCGACTCGTGTCACTTGTGAGTTTCAGGGTAAAAATGGGCAAATTGTTCTAGACCAAATTCGTACAGTTGACAAAACTCGATTAGTCAAAAAGCTAGGTCAGATTGACCCGGATGAACAAAAAGCAGTTTTAGATACTTTGGCTGAAATGTTTGCTGAATAATATACCTAACAATCTATACATCCGATGGTTATACCAATTTTTTATAGATACGAATTACGGTTCTTCGGTTACTTTTATGGAGAATTAATAGTAAAATGCCAATTTAATAAACTGCGTAATCGAAAATTGCTAAAGTTACGAAAGCCATATCCTAGTCTTTTAATTAACTTGAGTTTATTATTAATTCCTTCTACAACACCACTTGTAGTTCTCCCGTCAAAATAGCCTACTATTTCACCAAACCATCTAACCATTGTACCTATACTTTTGGGAAAACATAAAAGTGAATTATGCATCCAATCTAATAATTTAATTATGCTATCTCCCCAAGATTTAGTTGATTCAAATATCTCTCTAAATTCTTCTTTTAGTTGATGCATCTTAGCCAAGATAGGTGAAACCTCTTGGGCAGACTTTAACTTTTCTTTTTGCTTCTCGTTTAAAGAAGCCTCATTTTTAATGAAGCTATATTTGCTTTTATTTAATCCCTTTAATATTCGTTCTCTTTCTAATTTATTTTCTAGGGACATTGCTATTTTCTTTTCGGTTTTACGCATAGTATCTAATTCATCATTTACTTGTTTCATAACATGAAATCTGTCAGCAGTTATATTAGCATTAGGCATTAACTCTTCTACTAAACTTTTATAAGGCAACCAGAGATCAATGCTCACTTCTTCGATTTGTTTAAGCACCTGAACTCCCCATTTTACAAGGACTTCCCTGATTTCTTCTATTCGTCGTGAATGCACAATTTCAATTGGTTTATGAGTATCTAAATCTACTAATATTGCTAAATAGTTTCCTTGTCCTTTAACTAAAGCAATTTCATCTATACCTAGCCTTTTTAGATGAATTAAATTTATATTTAATATTTGCGATACTTGTCCTTTTAACATAGATTCGACTTCTTCATCGCTTAAATCATTTCTTTTGCCGACACTATGAATATTGCTATTTAATACTTGTTGAACTATTTCCATTGCCAATCTTTTAGTATATCCTTTACTCTTCTCTACAAAATTCAACTTTTCACTAAAGACTTTTTTACATTTATTACACTTGAATTGGCGACGATTTATTTTTAGTAGCACTCGTTTTTCACTCCAAGATAAATCATGAATCATCCGCCAATGATTTTGATGTATACTGTGAGTAATTTGTTTACAGGATGGACAAGCAGAATAGTTGACAGCTTTTTCTATTGTTATAATTATTCCTTCCCCTTCAATTTCTTCAAAATCTAACACTTTCATCTCTGGAAGATTCAGTATTTGGTCTACGGGAAATTTCATGACGATTGCCAAAAACTTTTGGATTTTATAAATATGATTATAATATTTTCACTATCTAAACATATCTAAAGACTTGTAAAGCTTTACAGGGCAGCAGTTTTGAGCTTAAAAAATTGAAAAATATAGGCATTAAATCTTCATGATTTTAATTTATTCCATAAAAAGAGCCGAAGAACCCGAATTACATAACATATCTGGTTATCTTCAACATCTGGTTTCCACCAGGCTGTAGTTCGTATTCAACCTTTTCAATATCTATTTTGTAACCTTTCGAAGTGTAATATTTAACTATTTCATCTAAATGTTGTGAATGTTTCCACATTAAAGTTATCAGGGGAAATATTCTGACTTCTTTCGCAATACGCAACATCTCACCTACTGAATTTAAATGAAAATCGTAATCGAGATGGTCTGAATATAAAAATAATAAATGCGAACAAAGAGCTATATCAAATTCTTGATTATCATAAGCCAATTTTGGTAATTCACCAACTGTATATCTATTACTCTTTTTGCCAGTTTCATAATCAGACAGAAATTCTTGAATAACTTTGACTCGATTTTGTCGCAAATCATCCGGGGATTTATGATAGCTCCATACCCAATCATTCGATGTCGCCTTGACTTGGTTAATGATGTTATCTACCACTTCATTAAATCTTTGCAATATTTCATCACCGGAAAATTGGTATAGTGGATCAACAGAAACTACACTTTTACCCTGACGTGTCATTTCGGCATTAAAGCTTGCTGGCCCATCCCCAATCCCAATGATTCTTTTATTTAAATCTGCATTTGTTAAATTGAATATTTTTATATATTCATCCATCGACCTCCCAAAAGGAACTACTTTCTCTAAAACCATTGCCATAGAATTTACCTCGTCAATAGACTGATTAAAACAGGATAATATAGGAATACGCTTTGATTTCTGAACGAATTTGCGTAGACAGGCAACAGTCAAGAAGGCTTCTTAGTTGTACTGAGTTTTTTCAGAAATCAAATATGAGTCCTATAGTAAACTTAAAATGTTTTATGCATTGCTAGACGGCAATTATTCAGAAGCACGTCAAGTTGTTTTAGAACAGTCAAGGGATTTCTACCTCTAAATACAGCAGCGATCGCAGCTTCATAAGGATTTCTTCCTGTTCTCTTAACAGCATTTATTGCAGCTTGATTTGATAAGCCTCGCATACTAACTAGCCATGCCGCTAACACATGTCCAGTACGTCCAATTCCACCAGAGCAGTGTACAATAACTTTCTCATTTTGTTCATCAGCTTCTATTAAGAAAGGAAGTATTTTCTGTGTGAGGGTTTCTAAATCAGATAAATGGAAATCTGCAATTGGTGCCCAACAAACCACCTGATTCCCAAATTCTTGTTTGTACATTGTGAGAAGATCAGAGAAAGAAGCTAGCTGTTGTTCAGCAAGAAGACAGCAAACACGCTTGATATTTTGGCGCTTCATGAATTCTATCCAATCCTGAACATTCTTGTCAGTGTATCCAGGTCGCGCAGCACCAAAGACTATTTGCTCCTTCTCCCAAGCTGGGGCAAACTTGTACATATTGAACTGTCTAGAGTCGAGGTTAGTAAATCTTACCAATGGCAGAAAATAGCGATAGCTGCGCCAACGCTTTCAGCGATCGCAGTTTAAAAATCCTTTTACACCCGATGCTAACTAAAGTCACTATATCAAAGACTTAATACAATACCTACGTATACACCACTATCTTGCTCTAGGCTGATACAGCATTGCATCCAACCTACCCGGAAGAGAATAAGGTAAATCGAATGGTAATAATAAAGTTTTTCAAGAAATTTTATATTTTTGTGAATTCTCTTGCTGGCTATACTACCTCTAATGCTTATTCTTAGGACTTTTGCAGCTTACCTAGCTACCTTCAGTTCTCACCTTGACTAATTAAGGAGGTTAAGAGAAACTAACTAAATACTGATGCATCTGCTTATAATATTAATAAGTTTTGTAAAGATTCTGAGATATATGTGTTGAAAGATGGAACATTAGTTAACAAATGGCAGGTTTGTATCTAAGTAAAAATGTTCCTACGGCTATATTTGTAGCCTTCTGCTAAGGCAGTACAATTTAAGCGTACTTATCCTGGTTGGCCAAAAGAATGGAGACATTAGAGTTCATAATTTATCCAGACGGTCGGGTACAAGAGAAAGTCACTGGCATTGTGGGTGCTTCTTGCGCTGAAGTTACAGCAGCAATAGAAGCACAGTTAGGGCAAGTACTTAATCATGAGCCAACCTCAGAATATTTCGCCGCCAAGGTGCAGCAATCTAATGTGGCGAATACACACACCACTTACAGCGATTGGTAAGTTTTCACAGTAGTTTAGTGTTATTAATTCACAACCACCATGTCACACTTTAGCCAAATTAAGACTCAAATCCGTAACCTTGATTCTTTGAAAGATGCTTTGACTGAATTGGGCGTAGACTGGAAACCCGGCCCACGCGAAGTCCGTGGCTATCGCGGTCAAACCCATCCTGCGGAAGTTAGTATTGAGCAGGAAAATGGCTACGACATCGGTTTTAGATGGAATGGCAAAGAATATGAACTGGTGGCTGACTTGCAATATTGGCAGCAAGATTTATCTGTAGATGGATTTTTGCGCCAGGTAACACAGCGCTATGCTTATCAAACAGTTGTGAAAGAAACCGCTCGTGTTGGTTTTCAAGTTTCTGAACAACAAAAAAATGAAGATGGTTCAATTCGCCTGGTAGTACAGCGCTGGAGTGCGTAATGGCTGATTTTCTGCCGTCGCCGGAAGAACAAGAAGAGAACCGTTCCGGTTTGGAACCAGAATTAGGGGGTTTCTTACGGGATGCCCCAGAACGTTCTGGTTTGGAACCGGAATTGGGCGGTGTGCTGCGCCAAAATGGTGTTTATGTTGACGAAATCACCTGTATTGGTTGCAAGCATTGCGCTCATGTCGCGCGTAACACTTTTTACATTGAACCAGATTACGGGCGATCGCGCGTGGTTCGCCAAGATGGGGACGCTGAGGAACTTATCCAAGAAGCAATTGACACGTGTCCAGTTGATTGTATTCATTGGGTTGATTACACTGCACTGAAAAACTTAGAAGAAGAGCGCAAATATCAGGTAATTCCTGTAGTGGGTTATCCGGTAGAACAAGCCGTGGCTGCTAGCGAACGTCGGCGTAAAAAGCAAAAGTTAAAGACCAAAAAATCCCGTTATTAAGATAAAAACAAACGTTAAATCAATATAATAAAGGACTGGTATATCCAGTCCTTTAGTTTTTCGTAATACAATACTTGTCGGGTTTTGGGGGAAAGGGGAATGGGAAAGGGAAAAGAAAAAACCTTTACCCCTTAACCTTTAACCTGTTTCCCCAAACCAGATTCCGAGTTAAAAGTGATTAACCGAGGAGTATTGTTTCGTAATATAGTTAATTTTTAACAGCTTTTTAGTAAAGCCTTTTAATCCAAAATTGCTGTAACTCGCTTCATTTTAAATTTAGAGGATCGTGTTGTGAAAGCAATTTTTCTACTTTCGCCTCGTCTAACCTAGCAGTTAATCTTCTAGTTTCGTGCAAGTCTCTAGTAGTTTTTGCCAAAGTAAAAGTTGAGCCAACAGAAAAAGCTAAACCCATACCCATAAATCCTTTTACCCAACTGTTCACAGGTAAATTTACAATACCGAAGGTGGTCATAGAAATAGAAATCACAAAAGCTGCCCAAGTTTGAATAACCCAAGCTGGACTGTCTTTTTGAGTACCAATTGTTTGCATATTTCTTATCTTTGATATGAGTTATTTGTACCAATTCGTAATTAAGAGGTATAAGATTTAATCTGATCCTCTAAACTTTTATTAGATAGTTTGATTTTAGAGAATTGGTGTTAACAGTAATTGTATTAATGGGTAGGTTTACTGGTATCAATAGTAAGACCAGTTTGATAACTGTACTCCAAAAAGTAAGCTCAAGAGCAATTGGAGTGAACTACCCACACTGACTTGGAGTACCAAGTACAGTGTTGGCTTCTGTAATCATGAGGGAGTGCCGCAACTTGGACTTTCGCCCTAGTTTTGGTCTTACCTCCCCTCCTACAGCAGAGACGGCTGAACCTTCCGCCTTTATCATTCTGATACCCTCTGCTCTAATATTTGCGGCTGCGTTTCCATCACGATCATGATGAGTATTACAATGAGGACAAGTCCAGTCACGGACATCCAATGGCATCTCACCTATTTGATAGAAACAATTAGAACAGAGCTTGGAACTAGGAAACCATCTATCAATTTCAACAAACTTTGCACCCTTGCGTTCCAGTTTGTAGGCTAAAAAGTTAGTGAATGTTCCCCATCCTACATCAGATATTGATTTCGCCAATTTGTGATTACGAACCATGCCTTTGACATTAAGATTTTCTACTATGACAGCTTGGCTATCGCTGACCAACTTATAACTAAGTTTATGTAGAAAATCTTGCCGCGAATTACTAACTCGCTCGTACACCTTGGCAACAACTCTTCTATATCTATTTCTTGAATTACTCCCTTTTACCTTACGTCCTAATTTTTTCTGCTTACGCTTGAGATTTTTTTCATGTTTGGCAAGGTGTTTAGGGTTGTCGTATTTAGAAACTTTCTCGCCATCGGTTACAACAGCAAAGTGTTTCAAGCCTAAATCAATACCATATATCTTACCTTCTGAAATAATTGGGTTTTCACCCTCTAACTCGGTCAGTATAGACGCAAGGTATTTACCAGAAGGTGTTTTGCTTACAGTAACAGTTTTGATTTTCCCTTCAATCGGTCTATGTATTTTGGCTTTGATTACCCCTATATTGCCAGGGAGTTTAACATTGCCATCTACAATTTTGACGTTTTGAGGATACTGGATAGACTGTTTTTCATGCCTAGACTTGAATTTAGGGAATCCAGCACGTTTCTCAAAAAAGTTTTTGTAGGCTGTAGTTAGATTGAGTGTCGTAGCCTGTAAAACTTGGCTATAACAATCAGCTAACCACACAGTCTCTTCTGCCTTTTTGAGTGTAGGAAGAAATGCGTTGAGTGCTGCACGGCTAAGTCCTTTCCCTGTTTCCTTATAAGTCTCAATTGACTTATTTAGGGCATAATTCCACCACCAACGAGCGCAACCAAAAGCTTGAGCTAATTGAATTTGCTGCTCAACTGATGGATATAAACGAACTTGTACAGCCTTGTGCAACACTCAACATCACCTCCTGAATATATTTATTTTACCATAATATGTAATTTGTGATAAGTAAGCAAAAGAAAATAATTGTTGACTCGTAATACATCTAATATTTGTTTTTGCTGTGCAAAAAGTTAATATTGGATGCAATCCTCGTCAACCACCTTATATCTCGCCACTGATTTGGAGTACCAAATTCAGTGGGAGACTTACGGCGTAATAGTTAAATAAAAACTGGTACAAACTTTGTACCAGTTTTACAAGTGGCATTAAACAGATTAGTTTACTTATTCATCTGGAAAAGTCTGTACCTTGCCATCAGGACTGAGAACAACTCGAATTCTGACATTTTGTCCGCCTCTATTAGGGGAAACAAAAGGTTTACCCACTTCAGGCATCCCAGTGCTATCAACGAATTCTCTTGCTGGCTTATTAAGGGGAAAAATTCGTTCAACTGTGCCGTCAACGCTGACTATCAAACTGTACTCTAATGTTTGTCCCAGTCCAGTGGGTGGTTGCCAACGTTTTTTGAGGTATTCTCTAGCTTCTGCTATTTGAGGTGTATCAAATAATGTACCAGTAGCCACTTCTGTGGATGTGGGGGGTTTGCGTTCGTCCCCTAATTGATCGATAAAGGGATTGTTCTCCGCAGTTCTAGAGGAAGGAAGTTGTGAAGCAGGTTTTTCTCCAGGAGAAGGTTGCTGTAGAGAATTGATTCTTTCCTCTAGCTGTTGTGAGCTTAGTGACGGTGGTTGGGTAGGGGTATTGCCAGCACTATTATTGGGTATATTGCCAAGAGATGGGGGAACTACAGGTGAGATATTAGTTGGTAAGCTGCCTGCATTAGCAGATAATCTGGGTGGCAAATTCCGCAGTTGAGGGAGAGTACCAGCTTGGGAACTTGATCCTGTAGGGTTCTGTCCCAGATTTGGTAATATGGCAATTTCCTGACCTGGGATTTTGTTGGATGGTGCGTTAGCGCTTGCAGAGCGTCTTGTAGAGAAGTTCGCTGTTCGCGTAGCGTCTTGCAGAGAAGCCATCGCTCCATTAGTGGGAAGAGTTCCAGTCGTCCCTTGAGGTATTGTCAATGCATTATTTGGAAATAGAGGTGGCGGTGTAGACAAACTGGAACTAGGGGCTGTTAGAGGTGCTTGGGGTAAAGTTGATGTGGAAAGTGGAGGGGTGGAACCTAACAAATTATCTGATGGAAGAGTAATCCCGGATTCAGGCGTGGGAAAGTTTAGTGAGGGTGAAGGTTCTAAAGCAGCCTTTATCGCTTCTGGATCTGATGTTTTGGCTGTTTGCTGTTGCTTTTCCCTAATGGTATTAGCATATTGCCAAGTAACTGGTAAAAAACCCACACCTAATACTAATACTGCGGCAATAGGTGCCCAAGCCGGGAATCTCAGAGTCGAACTCGTGCTGTTGAGAGTTGGGAGTGCCATGACATCAGTCGAATATTCATCTAAAGCACTTGCCAAATCAAATAGTTGCAGCAGACTGAGTTGAATTACAGGGCCAGATGAGTGATTGGCGAGAGAACCGAGAAATAAATTGTGAGTTAAATAGCTGCTTGGTTCTAAATGAATATTTGCCCCTGGAATCTGGGTACTAAAGGAATTTAATGTTTTTGTTGAAGACTTTAATTCCGGCTCATCCAGTGCAGTGCTTGACTGCTGGGTACCGGAGAAACTTACCCAAAAGCTCTCTGGAGACTGTTGGAGGAATTCTTGTACGTAGCTGGTGACAGCATCACATAAAGCTTCAAGTTGTTCGCGATCGCCCCGAATTGGAACTCTGTGTTCTTCTGGTAGTCGGGGATCATCAAAACGTAGCTCAAAGCTTAGGTGTTTGAGGACAGTTTTCCCCATCCAACGAGACAGAGGTGAACTTTGCGCGAATACTTCTAGCGTGCAAGTCGGCGGTGTATAGCAACGAATGACAGAATTTGATAGAGGCATGACAGGAACTGCGAAGAAGACTATTTGGGATTTTGCAAAAAATTGAACCAGTTGCTTGCCAGGAAAAGTTGAAACAGCGGATTCCTCCACTCAAAACTTTGTCAGGTTCCTTCCGTAGTGCATTGCCCAAGAGCTAACGACCATCAAAAGAGTTTCCTGATCTAGCAAACAAATCACGAGCGAATTTTGGTTGAGAAATTTCAAATCTAAAATTTAAAATTTTGTTGAACGGTCTATGAGTGCTAGCCAGAGACGGCGATGCCCACCAGGAGCACTGTAAAAAAGTAAATCTACAAGCAGTTTTAGGGCCAGGTTGGTTAGTAAATCCGTTGAGATTTGCTCGTCCTCTTCCATCCGCTCTTGGTAGGTGTTGCAAAAAGCATCAATATAATCTCCAAGTAAAGCAGCCTGGTGAGGTTCCCGGTTATTTTCTGCCATTTGTTCCAACAGGCCGACAGCGCGGCGAATCAATTCCTGGTGCTGTTTGGCTAGGTAGCAGATGATCAGAACAAGCGATCGCGCTTCTTCGACATCTAGCTTTTTTCGCCCTCCTTGACCTTTGCGTAGGGGATTTGATTGGCGCAGTCGCCATAAAGCTACGCGGTCTGGCACTCTTGACTCTAAATTCAGATCAGTTGCCGCCGAAAGCATTGCCTCTGAACCAATCCCAGTTAAGGTTTCTAGGGCCAACAGCACCAAGTCTAATTGGGTTTTGATATTGTCCCATTGAACTGTGTTTGGGGCTGGAAGCTTGATTAAATCCTCCCACTGGGAATTTGGAGTGGCTGAGTTGGCGGCCGAGTGCATAACTTTTAGCATAGGTGATCAAGCTGATAGGGGATGTTGCTGTTACCCATTTTGAAACCAGACTCTCAAGCATCAAGCTTGGTTTCCCATAGCTATGAGCCAGAGGCTTCAGCTAGATTTTTATATGTGGTAAACAGCAGGTATCTTTGTCCTACTCTAGATGAAAATTTATTTTTGACAAAGTAGAAAATTATCAATTCTAGTTAAGGTTTATCCGACTTTCGCAGCTAGTTCCGTACAAGAGTATAAATAAACAATTGTTTTGAATGCTAACTGCTAATTACCCTCAAGTAATTATGTAGAATACCTCCTAATTTGTTTACGGGTTTAAATTTTGAAATTTCTTGATGTTTATTAATTAGTCTTTGTGTATACATAATTACTATACAAATATTTTGGCTGTTTACTACAGACGCTTCTGCTGCTGGACAGCAGTTTCACTTGTGTGCAGCCTGTTATTTCAGTACAGGCTGGGCAACATCAGGACGATTGATGCATTCTTGAAATTGATGACAAACTGAAAAATTTTATCAAGTCAGCATTTGAAGATGTTGGCCAATTGATTATTTCCAACTTAGTTGGTATTATGTCTTCAATCACAAACTACGCACATATCAAAACTCATTTATTACTTTGATGGGTAGAGATAATGGCTAACTCACTGAGTAGTAATAGTAACCCAATAATATAATAACGATGAAAAAGCATTTTTTTGCCTTTTCACTGATAGCTTGTGCTGTCAGTACTGAAAAATGCCGATCCTGCTGGTGAGAAATTAACTGCATATATCCTGTCACAAGAAGCGCAAGAAATTTTGGCAAAGTATGGATTTAGGACTCCCTCTACTTCTGTTCCCGAACATCAGGGTGTGAGTGGAATTTTATCGAACAGAATAAAGGCGTCAGTCGTCAGAATGGGCTAAACCTTAGCTATCCGCTAACAGCAATGTTTTCTGTGAGTTGAATTGTTGTGGAAGCTTTTAAAGATGCACTTAGGTGATTTCCAGAATAAAAATTACCACACAACATTATTCCATCCTAGTGGAAAACGGCTGTTGCCCTCTGCACGGGTAAAATTATTTTGAGAAATCACCTTATAGCTTGACAATTTAATTACTAAAAACGTCAATCGCTTTATCAATGCTGACTAAAAAGTTAGATTATTAGTCTAACTACGCCATCGAAGTGTCTTTTCTTTAATTGGGTTAACAAAAGAACGCCCCTGTATTTGAGATTTAGCAAATTCTGCTTTCAATCTATAATACCAACGGGCTTGGGCATCGGCATCTCCAACTAAAGTTAAGGGTGGATTATGTTTCAAGCCGATTTGTTGTTTAAGCAAAATTTTTTGATCTTGATTGAGAAAACTGCGCGTAAACCATAGTAACAATGGCTGGAGAATAGGAAACCAAGGTAAAGTTGTGTAAAACATCGTTGTTTCCTCAGTCTCAGTTTCGGAAATGGGAGTAATTGCTGTTAAGTTACAAACCATATGTTTCTCAGTAAACACCCGCTCAATACGAATTCCTGGTAAACGAAATGAGATTTCGATCTGTGGATTGCGTCCAATCAAACGATAGAACAAGGTTTGTTGTTCTAGTGGGTGCTTTCGCATGGTAAAGCCATGCAAAGATGGTTCAAAGATTTTGACTACTTCCTTTAGTGTCTCAGGGGAACGCCACCACCACGCCTGGTGAACGAAAGCAATATGAGCAGGATCGATCAATCCGACTACGGCGTGATCAACATCACAGGAAAAGCGGATGGACTCAACGGCTTGGTGGCTTTGATCGGCAAACTCAGGGATTAATGGGATTTCTTCTAATATTAAGGAAGTCTCATCATTTGACATATAAATCCAAATATTTCCTTGTGCCTCTTGTATTGGATAACTTTTCGTTTCACTTACCTTGGCAAAGACTTTTCCTGAGCGATCGCGACTAAAAATTATTAGCTCATTTAAGAGGGTTTTTGAAATTATTTGTCCAGATTTTAGCTGCTTACTGGGTAATGCATAGTACCAAGTATTTCTTAAAAACAAAGGTGTTTTAGCCATATTTAGAATTGGAATCAAAGCAATTGTGCGATCGCAATTTGTGAGTCTAGTTTAAATTAATTCAGGAGAGATATGTTGCAAAAACTGTTTAAGACATAAAACACATCTGTTCTTAGTTGACGACTCACACTGCTGTTTAGTTCAATTCTAAGCAAATGAATGTATTTTATTCATTGGATGCGATCGCTTGAACCGCACTTTGGATTAAGCGAAGCAGGCGCAATGGTTCAACCATTTAAAAACTCAGTGCGGTCGCTAAAAACGGTAGTTTATAATACACTATCCTTTCATTGCGTATTGTTACATCGCTTAACTAATTATCTAAGAGGTTGTTTGAAAAGTAGTATGTTGTGATTTTAATCGAATTATTACCCCCCTTAGTCCCCCCTTATAAAGGGGGGAAACAATAAAATCCAGTTCCCTCACGCCACATGCTTCAAGTCGGCGAAGCCGCCCAACGCAGTGGCTCCCCTTTATAAGGGGAGGGCTAGGGTGGGGTAAAAAAATTTTATACATCAATCATGACTTTTCAAACATCCTCTAAAACTCAAAAAGCCTGCGTAGGCAGGCTTTTTTTAGGTAGCCCCAGACTAAAGGTCTGTGGGCGCTTTCATATTTTTTTAAGAGATTGAATGACTAATTTCAATCAACGTTTCTAACTGCTCCCTTCACTGCGTCGCCTGCATCTTCAGCTGTGCGCTGAACATTTTTACCAGCATCTTCTGCCCCACGCTGAACATTTTTCGTCAAATCTTGGGCTGCATTCTGGGTATTACCCTTCAAATTTTCAAATCCACGCTGAGTCCCCTTAACAACACCTTCCCGTAACTCCTCAGCGGAACTGCCAATATCTTCACCTAGATTCTTCACTCTTTCACCGACAGGTGTACCTTGTTGAAAATTACGGCTATATTGCTCTCGGCTGTCAATTCCCTTTTGCTCAATGTTTCTTTGAGCATTTTTCACTAGTGCCTCAGCCCTGTCATTTGCTGCCTTTTCATCTCTCGCTCTAGGATCTACATCACTAAAGTTGTTCATCCCACCAGCGGGAGAGGAGAGAGGATAATCTTTTGTGGCATCGTATCGTTCGATATTAGGTGCTTGAGCGCCAGGTTGTGGTGGCTGTGTTGCTACTCCCGGAGCGCCACAAGCCTGTGCCATAAATAGAAACATTCCTGCTAAGAAAACAGTTAAAATTTTCAAGGGACGGATATTTTTCAGCCAATTCATTGCTTTTTTCATACTTCTAACTCCCTGCATTTTTGTGACTAAGTTAAACTTCAACCAAGATTGGTATTTGTGAATTATTTTTGTATCCGAACTATTCAGACAAAACAATAACTTTTCTTAATCATACGAATAATAAAATGAATTTTACATCTAGCGCAAGTCACATTTTAATTAGTACAAAAATAATATTTTTATCTAACTCTAGGGAGATATAAACTAAGTTAATATGGTTGTCGTCAAAAGAGCTAATCAAGTTGTTTGATACTTCAAAAGCTTTGCATATATAGCTTATATACCATAAGAGTTGAGGTATTCAGCCATTGTTGCTCTACCGTTAAATTACTAAATTCATGAAACAATTTTTACGCTGGATAATTTTGGGAGGAACGCTGTTTTTTTTGGGGAAAGCTCTGAAGGATAATTGGATTGAGGTGACTGCTATCCGCATTGATGAGGTAGGATGGGCAATTATGGCGATCGCTACAGGGGTCACTTTACTGGCACATACTTGGGCAGGCTGGATCTGGACTTGGATTCTACAAGAGTTAAATCAACCTGTATCATCTCCCCAATTTATCCAAGTTTACCTAAAAACGAACATAGCTAAGTATTTACCAGGTAATATCTGGCATTACTACGGGCGAATTGTCGCCGCCAAAAACGCCAATGTTTCTGCTGGTGCAGCCACCTTAAGCGTTTTGCTCGAACCCCTACTCATGCTAGCGGCTGCTTTAATCATTATTGTCCTATGCAGTAGCCAATTTGCAGCAGCGAATACTACCCTCGTTTTGCAAATACTACAATTGCTGAGTTTAGCTGTAGTCCTTTGTGCGATTCATCCTTGGTTTTTAAACCCAGTTATTCGCTTTTTGCACAAATTGAAAGCAAAAAAGTCTGCTGCTACCACTGAACCAACTGTTCCCTTCAGTCTTAAAAGCTACCCTCTACGACCTTTGTTAGGAGAATTGGGTTTTATGCTACTACGCGCCACTGGGTTTATACTAACTATCTTCGCCCTGGGTTCGTTGAATGCGAATCAAATACCTTTATTGTTAGGGGCTTTTAGCTGCGCTTGGTTATTGGGGCTTGTCATACCCGGTGCGCCTGGTGGTTTAGGTGTATTTGAAGCGACTGCGTATGAACTTTTACGACACCACTTTCCATCTGCCCTAGTATTTAGTGCGATCGCTCTATATCGCCTCATTAGTATTCTAGCTGAAACTGCGGGTGCTGGCCTCGCCTGGTTAGACGAACGCCTTGCTAAATCCTGAATCAGGTAAAACTCATTTTTTTCTATCTACCTTCATCTGTGAAAACACACGATAACCATCCAGGTTTAACTGTGGATTACTGCTTTGTTTCTCTTCTTCCATCTTAATCAAGTTATATTCCACGTTTTCTGCATAAATTGCAAACGTGATATTAAAAATTTCCATAAAATTAATGACTCCCTTGCATTCCTCTTCCGAATACTTTTCATAAAAACGAATCAAGTGAGCAATCCGAGTTTCTAAATGTCTGCGAGAGTTTTTAGAAATCAAAATAATTTTTAATAGTATAATTACCAATGTTAGAGAATGACCTTGACTAATTAATAGTATAAATAATGATGAAGGTTGTTTTCCATTTTCTATTGTCAAGCAATCAATAACTCGATTGCAGGTTCTCAAGAATAATTCTTTAGTCATAATTTCTTGATTATAATCCTTTTTCCATAAGGATAAAACATTTGCAAATTGCTGCCTCCAACTCTCTACTGATTCTTGATTTTCTACAGAAAAAAATAGATATTTTTCCAAGTTTATTTTAAATTCTTCCAGAGTTTGATTTTGAGTTTGCTTGATAAATATATGGGCAATATTTTCATGGCTAAATACACCTCTTTTTAAGACAATGGCTTTTATTAGCCGCAGAGCTTGATCTCCCAAAACACTGGGATTTTTATAGCGTGTCGTGCTTGATACAGCAGATTGAGAACGAGCAATATACATTGCTAGTTCAAACTTAAATTTGTCTTTTATCTGTTTAGAAAGCTTTCTAGCAGCCTCTTGTTGCTCTCTGGGATTATTTTTATTAACAGATTGGTCAATTAATAAATAGGACGTATAGCGATTAGCCCAATGACCTTTAGATGATTCCTCATATTTATTAGCAAATAATTTTAGTTCTTGATAATCTTTGCTGTTGACAAAATTCTCTAGCCAGTTCTTACAAATTTTTACTATTGGATGATTATTGGTCTTTATCTTCAGATTTTCATTAACAAATAAATTAACTAATTCTTGTATATATTTGTCTTTTCGGTTACTTTTCCAATTATTAACTATGATGTAGCAACACCTTTTAAGCGTATTATATAATTCCTGTTCGTTATCATTTAAAAAAATACTGTATATTCCAGGTATATAATCTGAATCCTCTGAATCAAGACCGTCTATAAATAAACCTTTGAATTCCCGTAAAACATCCTCTGGTGACAGTTTTTTGACAATTTCCACGAAGAAGCTATAAACCTCCTCTTGTGCAATTTGCACATTTAGCTGTCTAGAGTTAGACGTAACACAATGGGGATCTTCCTGACTGATTGATAAACTATTAGCGGTCATTTCAGTTATCAGGACAAAAAGGCTTCCTGTTCATATTATTACCAGCTTAACCTTGGTGAACAGTAGTATCAATCTATTCTTCAGAGATTCAGTAATCTTTTTACATAAATTTGATTAACTAAGACTATAAATAAAGTATTAAAGACAAATTGTTTAATACTTCATTAAATAGTCCAGTGAAATTACTTAAGTTTACCTATAAAAGACCATGCATAAAGATATGGGCGAGTTAATCTATGATTAGATACAACTCGCCCATACTTTTTATGGAAGCTTTTTGGCATTTTAAATTTTTAGTGGGGGTGGAGGGACTTGAACCCACACGACCTATTACGGTCAACGGATTTTCATTCTTCCGCAGTTTTCACTGCTACCTGATAGCTATAGCCAGTTCAGGTTTTAAGAATTGGACTCTCCCTTTACCCTCGACTTAACGTTAGGGTAGCTCCCGTCGGGTCTCTGCACCTTCCCTCAATTTTGGGTTTTGGATTTTGGATTTTGGATTGAAAATTAATCCCAAATCTAAAATCGCAAATCTAAAATTTTTGGGCTTGGCTCAGGATTGCCATGTCTGTCACCAGATTTAGGTTTCCCTGAGTTTGAGAGCTTACACTTGAGGGATTTCTCCTTCAAGGCTCAATTATTTAAGTCCGTAGCGTCTACCATTCCGCCACACCCCCGCAGGTGTTTGGCAACTAGTGTAACTAGTTATTTTGTAGAGGCAGCAAATACCCCCTCATCTATTCCACCATCAATTGTGTCTTTTGTCCAACTAGATTGAAAATATTTTTTCCAGACTGTGCGATTGTTTCCCAAAATTAGAAGTTTTCTTTGTTTCCCCGTAATCAATCTGGATGAGTTTTCGATCTTGTTTGATTTAAGCGCTTGCTTGCTGGTAGATTTACGATAATAGCATAAAACTACGTTTTGTTAGTCAATCTGGATATAAAAAAGAAATTCTACCGCAGTAATGTTGAAAGCATCATGACTATACTTCCCTCAGTTAGGCTGTTCAGCCTATGATGGAAAACAGATGCTTAAGACTTGAAAGTTATGATCGTCGCCCTGCTGTATCTGATTTTGGCTGGAGCTTACCTTCTGGTAATCCCGATTGCTGTCTTGCTGTACCTGAAGCAGCGTTGGTATGTAGCTAGCTCCATCGAGCGTGTGTTGATGTACTTTTTGGTGTTTTTCTTCTTTCCAGGTTTGTTGGTTCTATCGCCGTTTGTAAATTTCCGACCCCAACGGCGACAAATTCAAGTTTAACGAGATTGGTAGGTCATAACTCTCATGCGACGGATTGACGCTATTGGAATTGGCTTGGGTGTTTTTATTGCCGGCGGCTTGGCTTATGTAGGATTACAGCTAGTCGGTTTGGATAATCAGAAAGCTGGTATATGGAGCCAAGTCTTACTAATCAGTGGGTTAGTTGGCTGGTTAGCCACCTATTTTTTCCGGGCGGTGGGACAAAAAATGACCTACCATCAACAGCGGGAACAGTATGAGCAAGACTTTCTGCAAAAGCGGCTAGACGAGCTTTCTCCCGAAGAACTCGCACGAATTCAAGCTGAAATAGAACAAGAAGAGCAGTCTCAGGTGTAAAGTTATCATTGGTCAGTTGTCTCATTTGTCCTTTGTAACTTGCCTAGAGCTAATGACCAATGACCAATGACCAATGACCAATGACCAATGACTAATTACCAATGACTGCGATTTCTGATTGCTTTAAAACCCTTGGGCACAATCGTGAGTGCGCTCTGATTCCTTTTATCACTGCTGGCGATCCAGATTTAGAAACCACAGCAAAAGCGTTGCAAATTCTAGATAGTAGTGGAGCCGACATTATAGAACTGGGCATACCTTACTCCGATCCTCTGGCGGATGGGCCAGTAATTCAAGCTGCTGCTACTCGCGCCTTGCAAAGAGGAACGAAATTGGAGCAAGTGCTGGAAATGTTGCAAGGGATTACTCCCAAATTGCGATCGCCTATTGTCTTATTTACTTACTACAACCCAATTTTGCACCGAGGAATTGACAAATTTCTTCAGCAAATTTCTGCTGCTGGGGTCGCTGGATTGGTAATACCTGACTTACCCTTAGAGGAAGCAGCAGGCTTGCTCCAAGCAGCTAGTGAGATGGGAATTGACGTTATCTTGTTGGTAGCTCCCACCAGTTCTGCTGAACGGATAGAAGCGATCGCTCGTTCTTCTCAAGGGTTTATTTATTTAGTCAGCGTTACAGGGGTTACAGGAGTGCGATCGCAACTGGAAAACCGCGTGTCAGATTTACTCCAACAAATTCGTAGTGTTACTGATAAACCCATCGCTGTCGGCTTTGGCATCTCCGAAGCTGCACAAGCCCATCAGGTAATGGAATGGGGCGCAGATGGAGCGATCGTCGGTAGCGCTTTTGTGAAACGGCTAGCAGAAGGAACACCAGAGCAAGGACTAAATGCGATCGCCCAATTTTGCCAAAGTCTCAAGGCAGCCATCAAGACCACCAACACCAGCATAAATACTCCTCTTGATTAGACGGAGAAAGTAGATTAAAAAAGTATAACAGTGTAGTTTTTCTATCGTTGCTTGGTAGACAATTTGACCATTATGGTCTTGAATATTAACATCAGATATCATGGTGTAAAAAAACTAGCTGATATAGTTGCTTATAGTTTGAGTATTATGTGAAATCAAGTAGGCATAATTTATGAGTGTGAGTGTGAGAGTGAGTCAGTCACAAATGATTATAGTTACGTCGCAATCGAGGAGCAAAGGCGATGAGTGAGAGTATGGCGTTTATCGGCGGGGTCGCCGTAGCTGGGCTGGCGGCTCTCGTATTGCTCAAAGGAACAAATACCCCCCTACAACCTAACTTTGCTGTTGCTCCGCAAATGCCAGGTGTCGTAGCGCCGGGAATGCAGCAACCAATGTATTCTCCTTATAACCCTTATGCGCCGCCACCAGTGTATCCCGGTCAGGCTCAACCACCGACTGCTCCCAATACTGACCAGCGCTTAGAGATGGAGAAACTGAACGCGCAAATGCAGCTGGAGCGTTTAAAAAACGACAATGAACAGCTAAAGTTGCAAAATCAACAACTCCAAGGGCAAGTTCAAAATTTCAATACTCAGCAGCAGTGGCAATTAGCCCAGCAGAATAACCAACCAAAATCAGCAGCATTGCAGCCAGAAAATCCTTGGTGGTCTTCACCCATGCTTTGGGCTGTGGGAGGCGCAACTCTGACTATTGGTGGTGGTGTTGTCGTCGCTGGGGTATTGGCTTTGTTCTCACCACGGCAGCGTTCAGCCCGTACTGTACAAGTTATTCACCCCTACCAAGGAAATACACCACCTTTGGTTCCAGTCCGTCGCGCTGAGTTTCTGCCTGCTTCACGGATGGAAGCAAGAAGAGTTGAAGCCCCAGAATACGATGAAATGCACTAATCAGGGAAATTAAACCACAGATTAATACGAATGCACACAGATAAGTTATCTGTGTGCATTCATTGTTTAAAATCATCAACAAAGCTTTTTACCCACTCAGTGCTGAGTGCTGTTAGCGGATAGCTAAGGTTTAGCCCGTGATGAGTAAAAACCCAGTTGTTTCAAGACTTTGATCAATCAAGACTGTCCTAATCTGTGTGACTACGGCTATATATCAATACAGTTGAGATAAGACCAAAACACTTGTCTTGACGACGATTTATTGCTTCTCAAAAACCCACCATTTTGTACAATTAGCCCTTAACCCAAGTGTATTGGTTTATATATAGGCGTTTTCAAGTGTTAAGCGTGGTATATCATCAAATTATTGGAACGGCTCATGTTGGGGCTTTAGACTTTTTGTGTTGAGTACGATTATTGCTTTTTTTTTACTCAGCCTAAAAGGTAAGTAATTAACCGGATTTTATATAGGACTCATATTTGATTTCTGAAAAAACTCAGTACAACTAAGAAGCTTTCTTGACTGTTGCCTGTAGCAAGATTCCCTATTGCCTGCCTACGCAAATTAGTTCAGAAATCAAAGCGGATTCCTATATTAGAGTTTGGACTATCCTTACAAATGAGTTCTTTTTCTCAAACAGAATTTAGACCCGCAACTGATTGATTCTGAGTCCTAAATTTTGATTTCTGAATTATTCTTCAATGAAGCCGATTATTTAGATTAGCAAATCTAGCCTACGTGTTTTTTAAAGTATCCATTAGTTGTATTTTTATTAAAAATTTTAAACCACTTTTTTAAGCCGTAGTCACATAGGTTAGGACATTTTGAAAAAAACCCCAAGGCTAGGAATAGTAATACTTTGACCTCCTGCCTCCAGCAAGAACTGCCTTCTGCCTCCTGCTATATTAGGATCGCAAGGCTTCCATTTTCTCCCTGACTTGAAAAGTTTAGCCCTGATTATTCTTGATAAAAACTCATATTTATTCAGAATTGACCCAATATATAAATGTTTGGGTTGATCGATAGTCATCACCCTCATAAATGTTAAGAAATATCCAGTTCTATAGCAAAAACACCCAGGCAATTGTTAATTCTTAAGGAAATCTTTATGATTTCTATCTGTTACAAATAACAAATGATTATTTACAATAAACAATAAAGCATCATAAGAATTTTTGATAAATATTCTCATGCTTTTTATAGCTAGAAACAACAGGGAATCTCGCACCTAAAAGTTGTAAAACATAACGTTATTAAGCCACTCAAGTTTTCAGATGGCAGCGGGAAGTGAAAAATCAATTATCCCTGATTGTAGGCTGAAGTAAAATATCCAAAACCGAAATCAGGTAGTACAAGGTTTACGTATAATGGCTGACTTTGCACAAACGGAAATAGAACGGCGATTAACTTTATATCAGGTATTCCTCAAGTTGTATGAACACCACAGCAGCCTTCTAGATGAAATTCTCCAGCTAGAAAACCTATCTCAACCGTCCTTGACGAGAGTAAAGGCATGTTACGTACATGGTGTAGTGGATACTAGTGCTGTTTATTTGATGACCAACTTGTGCGACAATCAGACTCAAAGTTTACGACAGCCACAGCGGATCTGGACGATAGGTCGGAATCGTACCAGCGGTATTTACATTGCTGATAGTTATATGTCTCGTCGCCACGCTGCTATTCAACATATTGACGAGCAAGGCTTTTACTTAATAGATTTCAACAGTACCAATGGTTCCTTTGTGAATGGCGATCGCGCTGTTGGGCCGATCAAGCTCAAAGATGGCGATCGCATTCGTCTAGGCAATATGACTTTTGATTTTTTTGTGAATTATACCTGCCGCGTTTTGCCAACTGTCGCAATGGATTTATTGATGCAACTTATGCATCGAAAGAACAACCATACAGTAGAAATGCTTACTTATTCCCAGAATAAACAAAGACCTCTAAATGAAAAACCAGATTCTAATTTAGAGACTTTCAGAAATTCCGCACTATTTGAGAAGCATGGAAATTGGTATGAAAACTTCAGTTCCGAGCAGAAATCAGAAATTTTAGACCGCTTTTTCAGTAGACAAATACCGTCTAATCTCAGGTGACATACTCCACACACTCCCCTGCGGGTGAGTCGTGGGGCTTCTTTTCGTTTAAGCTAAAAATTTGGTAGATCATGTCTGACCTTTCACCACTAAACTTGGGTATTTGGAGGAAACATTGGCTTGAATTTTCTCCCCTCCCCTTGGTGTAACCCCATTCATTCAGCAGCAGAATCATGTATTTGGGTATTTATGGGGTTCTCTCCACTGCTCCCTTTTCTCTTCTCTGACAGGAGGATTGCTAGCAGACAAACAGTTAAAGGTCAAAATATAGAAAAAAAATTAAGAATGTGATTAAATATCATAGCAATCATTTGGAGTGGCATATCTATCTCACAATAATAAAAAGAAAGCGATTCAGGGATTGAGTGAGACAGTTATGCTCTATCCTGACGATAGGAGGATACTGAAGGTCTACCAGCAGTATCAACAAGAATAGCGGTGCGCTCCATCCAATATGGGTAGAAAATCCTGGGACTATCGCCAAAAAAAACCCCCAGTGAGCGTTAGCCAACCAGGGGAGTTAGTTATCAGGGTGCATCT
Source organism: Nostoc sp. CALU 546 (assembly GCF_048836525.1). Lineage (NCBI taxonomy): Bacteria > Bacillati > Cyanobacteriota > Cyanophyceae > Nostocales > Nostocaceae > Nostoc > Nostoc sp. CALU 546. The sequence goes on along the minus strand of NZ_JAWJTF010000011.1, from coordinate 75,742 downwards.
ACCAATTAAATGTTCTCAGGTTAAACACCATACTCCGGATAAATTTGTAGAAAGGTCAGTTATTTTTTAAAATAAAAAACCCCAGTTGGTGTTAGCCTACTAGGGGAGTGATTTATCAGGGTGCATCTACTAATAATTTTTACTAGGGGCAGATAGCATCTTCCGGGGAAAATGGTAAAAATCAAGGGTGATGGCAACGTCTACGCTGAAAAAACCCCCAGTGAGCGTTAGCCAGCCAGGGGAGCGAGTTATGAGGGTCAGTTATTTTTTAAAATAAAAAAACCCCAGTTGGTGTTAACCTACTAGGGGAGTGAGTTATCAGGGTGCATCTACCAATAATCTTTACTAGGGGCAGCCAGCATCTTCCGGGGAAAATGGTAAAAATCAAGGGTGATGGCAACGTCTACGCCGAAAAAACCCCCAGTGAGCGTTAGCCAACCAGGGGAGCGAGTTATCAGGTTCATTTATTTTTTAAAATAAAAAAACCCCAGTTGGTGTTAACCTACTAGGGGAGTGAGTTATCAGGGTGCATCTACCAATAATCTTTTCTAGGGTTAGCCAGTATCTTCCGGGGAAAATGGTAAAAATCAGGGTTGATGGCGACGCCTACACAACTAGAAAAAACCCCCAGTGAGCGTTAGCCAACCAGGGGAGTTAGTTATCAGGGTGCATCTACCAATTAAATGTTCTAACGTAAATGGGTCGCTACCGGATAAATTAGCAAAGGTTGAAGTGATTACTGTTTGTTTATCAGAGAAAAACCTCAGAGGGGTTAGTTATCAGGACAGACCTACCAAGTTAAAGGTGGATTAACTTACTTTCTTCATTAGGACTTACGCAAAACTACACGCGGTAGGGGCAATTCATGAATTTTCCCTACGGTAAAATCAGGGTTTCGGCTATTGTTTGCGTAAGTCCTATTCATAAAAAAACCCCCAGTGGGCGTTAGCCGACCAGGGGAGCTAGTTATCAGGGTGCATCTACCAATTAAATGTTCTAGGTTTAACCACCACGCTCCGGATAAATTTTTGAGAAAATTGATTATTGTTGTGTGTCAAAAAAAACAAGAGTGGATATTAACTACATTAGGGGAGTTAAAGATCAAGGGACATCCATCTACTAATCAAGTATTCTAGGATTAAGCACTATTTTCTGGTAGAGAATATCTGCGTCAGAAGTTGCTGTTGTTTGCCAAAATAAAAAAACCCCCAGTGGGTGTTAGCCAACTAGGGGAGTTGAAGATCAAGGTGCATCTACCAATTAAGTGTTCTAGATCCAAGTAATCCGATCCGGATAAAGTTGTAAAGGCAGAAAAACCAAAACAGCACCGAATCAGAAACATTCAGGGGTGGGATGCATCTAAGTTATTAGAGGGAGCGGAAAATCGACTTGAAACTTTTGCGTTTCAAACCAGATTTAGGAGGCGGACAGGAGAAGTTGTGACCCAGGAATTCCATATTTCCGTAACCCCAGTAGGGCAAAATGACTACTTGGTGCGGACGGAACAAGTCGCGCCTGGGGTACCATTGGCAGAAGAATTGGTGACTTGGCCTATAGCTGATTGGTTGATGGCTGCTAGTCATTTGATGAATGATCCGTTGAAGTCGGTGTTGCAAGGAGATCCGTTCGCTTCTGGTGGGCATGAAAGCGATATCGCCAGAAACTCTGTGAATTTGGTAGCGTTGGGTCAACAATTTTATAATGCCCTATTTCAAGGCACTCTCAGAGATAGTTGGATTACTGCCCAAGGTATTGCCCAAAACCATCAACAAGTGCTACGTTTGCGCTTGGGGCTAAAAGATACTAGGTTAGCTCGTCTGCCTTGGGAAGTAATGCACGCAGGCGATCGCCCTCTGGCTACTGGGCCTTATGTAGCTTTTTCTCGCTTCCAAAGTGGAATTTTAGGGGCTTCTCCTTTGCGATCCCTGCGGGGGACTACGCCTACGCGAAATATGTCCACACTGCGTGAACAAGGTAGTGTCAAAGTATTGATGGTAATTGCTTCCCCTTCAGATCAAGTCCGCCTTGATTTACAGAAACAGGAAGCTATCAAACTGCAAGCAGAACTTCACCGTCAAACATCACGACTGGCTGAAGGTAGCAATCGGTTTCCAGAAATTGAACTGACTGTATTAGACCAACCAGGACGGGAAGAACTAACGCAAGCTCTAGAACAAGGCAGATACCACGTTCTCCACTACTCTGGTCATAGTAACTTAGGCGTCAATGGCGGAGAAATTTATCTTGCTAGCCGCAGAACTGGCTTAACAGAAATTTTAACTGGGGACGATCTGGCAGGTTTGCTCGTCAACAATAATATTCAAATGGCAGTGTTTAACTCCTGCTTAGGCGCGTACACTGCTGCGTCCGATCCCTCTGGAGATACTGGCGAACGTAACCTGGCAGAAAGTTTGGTGAAGCGTGGAATTAGAAGCGTTTTGGCTATGTCAGAACGCATTCCTGATGAAGTGGCGTTGACCCTCACACAATTGTTTTACCGCAACTTGAGTCAGGGATATCCTGTGGATTTGTGCGTAAGTCGGATGCGCCAAGGATTAATTTCTGCATATAGTTCTCACCAGATGTACTGGGCATTACCGATTTTGTATCTCCAGCCAGAATTTGACGGTTTTCTGAGTGAGGAAGGTGAGGTATCCGAAAGTGCGGAGTCGCTGAATCAGTATGGTTCGCCTTTAGGTATAACTTCCACGATGTACTCTGCTCTGGGAGATGATTCCGAGATGCCTTTAGGAATGGAAGAAATGATTCCTGCTGGTTTGGCGCGTGACTCTTCTGGGTTAGACTGGCTAGGTGAAGATACTTGGGGCGATTTGGTTGATGAAATTGAGTATGATGACCCAAGCTATGAAGAAGATTCTGCGATAGTTTCGGATTTGTTTCGGCAGTTGGATAACCAAAAAGCTTCAACTGAACCTGATCAACAAATTCGTGAAGATAGTTTTCACCAAAGCCAGATTTCAGAGGAAATGACTTCCCCAGAAGAGGAAGCCGATTTGTGGGGAGAAGTTCCACCACCGCCACCTCAAGTTGTGGGGAACTTTGAAGGAAATCGAGAAAAATCTGAGTTTTCGCGTAGGTATAGCCCGTCGCAGGCATCGCAACCAGCCCCACTAAGGCCTCGTAACCGTCGCCGCAAGCTGTGGCCGATTCTGGGTGTCGTCGGAATCAGTGCATTAGCAGCTGCGATCGCTTTAAATTGGTGGTGGCAAAATCGACCCCAAGCAAATTTGCCTAACATACCAGCAATTCCCACCCAGTCTTTACCTATTCAAAAGCAGCAAAATATTGATTTAGAAACAGCAACCACTGGAATTGTCACCGCCAGCGCTACGGAAAAATTGAGCCAGGGCGACTTGCAAGGTGGATTATTGGCTGTAGAAGAACTACTCAATCGTGGCGCATTGGCTGCGGCTGACACTGCCCTGAAAGTAATTCCCCCTAAACAAGCTGACGATCCATCTGTGAACTTTTTCAAGGGACGATTAGCGTGGCAGTCTATCCAAACTGGAGACAATAACTATAGCGTTGATGATGCCCGCCGTTACTGGGAAACTGCTGCCAAAGCTAAACCAGAATCGCTTTTGTATAATAACGCTTTGGGATTTGCTTACTACACAGAAGGTAATCTGAATCGAGCCAATGATTCTTGGTTCAAGGCTTTGAATTTAGCTCTTAAAGAGCAGAATTCAGACTCTAGTGCCGCAACGTCTACAAATACGGCAGTCCCTCAAGATGCTTTAACTTCTTATGCTGGTTTAGCTCTTGGATTGTATAAATCTGCACTCAGTCAATCTAGTGGGAAGCAGACACAGTATCTCAATGAAGCGATTAAGTTGCGGCAAATGGTTCTAAAGTCTGATCCAGTAAATTTTCAGGTAGATAAATTAGCTAAAAATTGGCTGTGGACAGAGAAGGCGATCGCAGATTGGCGATCGCTCCTTCAGGAAAAGAGCGAAGAACAGTAATCGTAATTTGTTGCAAGTGAAAAGGGCGGTTAGAAACCGCGTCTACACAGACAAAACACACCTCCGTGGGTTTTAAACCATCAATTTTTCCTTAGTCCGCGCAGGCGGACTTCGTTTGTATAGCCGCGAATTCCATTCGCCGGGGCTTTTATTTATTACCTTGAAACTGCTTAATAATATTGCTAATTAAAGGCAACTGTTCCAGTACTATTTTTGTTAAATCTACAAAAGATTTCTCAGAAAGGCGGTCATCTTGACGAAGTTGCAGAACGCCGATTAAGACAATAAATATTGCTGTACCAATAATTGCTAAAGCTAGATAATGAAATGGTAGCGAACCACCAAAGAATGCAATTAAACAAAATACAACTACAAATACAAATAAATAGAACATTCCATTTCTAAACGCAAACGGAAGCGTAACCTGCACTTCTGGTTTAGAATTATCTTCCTGTTTAGATGGTTCTGTCATAAAATTATTCTCTTGCTTTGATGGCTGAATTACATTATTAATTGTTACAACGACATTTTCCCTTCTTGTCTCAGAGGAATTAGGCAGAAAATCGCCACCCATCTGCTGTTCTGCTTTCAGTAACTCCTTTCTGTCCATCACATCATCAATTAAGCCCAAGACATTAACCATTTGATAGCTTTTTTGACATTGAATGCGTTCTTGCCTATCGGCTACAAACTGTCGCAATATCTCAAAAGGGTAAAAGTGTGGCTCTTGGCTATCTTTGCAGGTGTCACAATTACAGGGAATTAACTTGTTGTACTTTAGTCGCTTGTACGAGTCATGAATTTTATCGAGTTCATGTGTAACTATGGTCATCAAATCTCTTTTGTGACGACCTGAGACTCGAATCTTAATCTCCCGCTTACCGTAATATTCAATCACCTCCGCCTCCGTCTGGTCTTTGCTGAGAACAACGCCGCTTTTCCATACACATTGTTGTTCATTCATCAACTCATTCATGGCGACGATAAACTGGGTGATGATGCCTTTGGGCATGAAGTCATATTCGTAACGCAGAATCAGGTTTTCGGTTTGATTCCAGGCATAGAGGGGTTGATTAGCAGATAGCAGTTGTGGGGCAATATACTTTCCTTGGCTTCTAGGAATTTCGTAGCACAGCTTGAAGTTGATCATCAGACGCAAGAGTTCATCATGCATCGTGGCGTATTCGTCTTCACACCAGATGTTTGCCAAGTCAGACCGGGTGAAACTGCCTAGATTGCTAATCACCTTTTCATTATCCAGCACTTTGTAGACTGCATCAGTTCCCCACTTGGGTTTGAGGATGACAGTCTTGTTCAAAAGTGGGTCTTGCTGGAAGTGCAAGCATACTCCCAAATCGTGCAGATAGCTGCTCAATTGCAACTTGTCATTTCTTTCGGTGAAGCCATTTTGTTGGCAGATGTTCAGGTATTCATCCAAGTTGATGTGATTGCGTGCCTCACTCTCCAAAGCTTCCCGGACTCTAACCCAGGTTTTTGGGAGGGGACTGCCAATATGGGGCAGACTTTTAACGTAATGCTTGATTTGTTCTAAAACTTGTTCTAAACCCCTGTTGCTAGCAAGGTTTGTTGGTAAAGTCTCCTTCAAATTAGTAAACTGCCCCCGTAACTCACGTTCATTAATTTCTCGGTGGCGGTTTTGCTTCTCATTTTTGATGATTAACAGTGGACTGTTATCACTCAACAGTTCTACTACATTCAGCCAGTAATAAAAATCTGTGTCTTCCTTGCGGGTATCTGCTACTAAAAGATAGAGGGAACGCTTGGTGAGGAAAAACTGGTGAGTAGCATGGTAAATCTCTTGTCCACCAAAATCCCAGATGTTGACTCGAAATTCTCGCTCATCTTTTATTGGGAAATCCCACCGAATCACCTCAATTCCTTTTGTAGAGTCTTCCTCTCGGAGTTGATAATTTTGGTCTTCAATTTTCTTCGCCAGTGTTGTTTTCCCTGCTCCACCTTCGCCGATAATTAGTAACTTTGCTTCATACAGATAATCTGTGCCTTCTGCTTGCAGTTGCCGGAGATAATCCTTAATCGCCTTAATACCTTTTTCAACAACTTCTGGCGGTGGCTTTTCGATGGGGTTGCCGCTTAAATCCAGGGAAGTGAGTTGTTGTAGGCGAGCGATCGCTTCTGGCAGCGTCGTTAATTGGTTGCTGCTTAAATACAGGGAAGTG